>NZ_JACGMO010000024.1:0-69952 GCF_015354745.1 Micromonospora sp. S-DT3-3-22 | reverse complement strand
CGGCGGCGCGGGCCGAACGGGCGAAGCGCCGCCGGACCCTGGACCGGGAGCTGGCGGCGGCGCGGGCCGCCCAGCGGCAGGCCGAACGGGAGCTGGACGGCACGACCACGGCCGAGCGGGACAGCGTCGCGGCGCTCGACCGGATCGAGGGTGAACTGGCCGAACTGGAGCGTCGTCGGGCCGTCGCCGAACAGGAGCTGAGCCGGGCCAAACTGGCCCGCCGGGCGGCCGAGCGGACGCTCACCGCGGCCCGCCGCCGCACCGGCGAGGTCGAGGGCGCGATCGAGGCGGTGGACGCCGAGGAGGCGGACCCCACGGCGGGCGGTGAGGAGGCAGACTGAACGCGATGAATGCGTGTTGCGGGCGTGCGGGATGACGCCGGAGCAGGTGGCCGCCGGGAGCAAACCCGCCGTGCTGGAGCTGGGGGAGTTGTTCAGCCGCTGCCCGGGGACCCTGCGTCGGGCCAGGACGATGGGCATCCCGAGCTGGGCTTTCTACGTCACCGGGCGGGCCGGCGCGCTGGGCGACATCCGGGCCGAGACGGTGGCGGCGGCGCTCGGCTTCCTCGCCCCGGAGGCGGTCGCCGACGGATGGGACACCGCCGTCCGGCTGGTCCGGCCGCTGGAGGTGGCCACCGCCCACCTGACCGAGTGCTGCCGGTGGGGTGCCCAGCATCTCGACGACCTGCCCGGCACACCCCGGCTGACCGCCCTGCTGGAACGGGTGGTGGCCGCCGCCGACGCGACGGGCATGCCGCTGTTCGCCGCCTGGCGGGCGATGCCGCTGCCCGCGCACGCCGAGGGCGCCCGGGCCGCCGTGGCGCTCCTGCTGCTGCGGGAACACTTCACCGGGGCCTACCTGCTCGCCGTGCGGGCCGCCGGGATGACCCCGCTGGAGGCGGTGCTGGCCGGGCCGGAGGGGGAGGCCGGGGCGGCGGCGTGCGGGTGGTCCCCGCCGTATCCGCCGGTCGGGCCGCTGGTGCGGCGTCGGCTCTGGGCCGAGGCGGTGACCGACCGGTTGGCCTCGGCCGGGTTCCGGGCGCTGCGTCCGGCCGAGGGCCGGGAACTGATCGAGTTGCTCACCGACGTGCGGGCCCGGCTCCGCGCCGACGCGGACGGCTGACCCGCCGACCGGGCCCGGTCTGACGCGGCCCCGCCTGTGCGATCAGCCGGCGGCCGGTCCCGGACCGGCGTGACCGGCCGGCGGACCGGAAAATCGGCGGCGGGGCGGCGGGCGGGCTGCCAGGATCTGCGGCGTGACGCTCCCCGCCGGCTGGACCGCCCGCCGCCCCACCCTCGACGACGTGCCCGCGCTGCTCGCCGTGGTGCACGCCGCCGACACGTTCGCCGTCGGCCACCCCGACTTCGACGCCGACGACGTCCGGGCCGCGCTGACCGCACCGTTCTTCGACCCGCAGCACGACTCCTGGGTGCTGACCGATCCTGATCAGCGGGTGGTCGGCTGGAGCGTGGTCGACAACCTGACCGGGGTGGGCCGCGAGTACGTCGACGTCTTCGTCGACCCGCACCGGGCGACGGCGCTGCGTGCCGTGCTGCTCGACCGGATGCTGCACCGGATCGCCGAGCGCGCCACCGAGCGGGGACGGCCCGCGCTGACCGCCCGCGCCGCCGTCTGCGCGCCGGAGACCCGCTGGGCCGGCGAGCTGACCTCCGCCGGGTTCACCCGGGCCAAACGGTACGTGCGGATGAGCCGGTCGCTGGCCGACCTGCCCGCCGAGCCGCCGCCCCCGCCCGGGGTGACCGTCCGGCCGCTGCGGGCCGGTGACGAGGCCGACCTGCGGCTGTTCCACCACATCCACGACATCGCCTTCCGGGACACCCCGGACTACGAGCCGGCCGGGTTCGAGGGCTGGCGGGACCGGCTCACCGACGGCGGGCGGGTCTGGGACGAGTGGTTCCTCGCCGAGGTCGACGGTGAGCCGGCCGGCGCGCTCAACTCGTCGGACCAGGCGCTGGAGCAGGATTCGGGCTGGGTGCGCACGCTGTCGGTGCTGCCCGCGTACCGGCGGCGCGGGGTGGGGGCGGCGCTGCTGCGGCGGGCGTTCACGGTCTACGCGGCCAAGGGCCGGGGCCACGCCGGGCTCGGCTTCGACCTGGCCAACCCGACCACCCCGGCCACCCTCTACCGCGCGGTCGGGCTGCACGAGACCCGCTGGATCGACCTGTACGAGCGGAGCGTGCCCGCCGCCTGAGCGTGCCCGCCGCCTGAGCGGGCCGGCCCCGGTGCGGGCCCGCTGCCGCCGGCCGGCCCGGTGTGGGCCGGGTGACGCCCGGCGGGGTCGCCGTCGGTTGGCCCCGCTGCCGGGAGCACACTGGACGGGTGCGATACGCGTTACGCCGAGGCGGTGCCGGTGGGGCGGGACCGCAGCTCGGAGACGTAGTCGTCGGGCGCGCCCGCCTTCTCGGCGGCGTTGGCGATCTCCGACAGGTACCAGGCGGTCGGCAGGCCACCCTCGTAGCCGTCGAAGACGTACACCCAGGCGGTCACGTCCCCGTCCAGCGTCGAGATCCGCACGGTGAGCTTGCGGTACGTGCCGGCGGTGACGCCCTCCAACTCGTCGAGCTGGGCGGCGTCGTACGGGTCGATGTCGTACAGCGCCACGAAGACCCGGTCGCCCGGGGACTCGACCACGGTGCTGACGGAACCCTCCCAGCCGATCACGTCCTCACCGGCGAAGGTCAGCCGCCACCCCTCCAGCCAGCCGACGCCCACCATGGGCGAATGCGGGCAGTAGGCCCGCATCCGGGCGGGGTCCAGGTTTGAGCCGTAGGCCGCGTAGTGACGCACGGCGATGACGATAGCCCGGCGGACGGGTGGGGGAGAATACGACAGTGCGTGTCGGACGGGTTCGGGAGAAGAAAGTCACTGTGAGCACCGAGGAAGGGCGAGGGCTGTGAGCCACATCGTGATCATCGGCGGGGGGCCGGCCGGCTACGAGGCGGCCCTGGTCGCCGCCCAGCTGGACGCCGACGTCACCGTGGTGGAGGCCGAGGGCGCCGGAGGCGCCTGCGTGCTCTCCGACTGCGTCCCGTCGAAGACCTTCATCGCCAGCTCGGAGGTGGTGACCGGCTACCGGGACACCGAGGAGTTCGGCATCCACTCCGACGGTCTGGAGGCGGTCACGGTCGACGCGCGGGCCGTGCACGAGCGGGTGAAGCGGCTCGCCCTGGCCCAGTCCGCCGACATCCACACCAAGCTGATCAAGGCCGGCGTGACCTTCGTCGCGGGCACCGCCCGGATCGGTGAGGATACTCTCGGTCACACCCACCGGGTCGTGGTCACCCCCGCCGACGGTGGCGGGGAGTACACGATCGACGCCTCCACCGTGCTGATCGCCACCGGCGCCACCCCACGCCAGCTTCCCACCGCGCTGCCCGACGGGGAGCGCATCCTCACCTGGCGGCAGGTGTACGACCTGCCCGAGCTGCCCGCCCACCTGATCGTGGTGGGCTCCGGCGTCACCGGGGCCGAGTTCGCCAGCGCCTACCTGGCGATGGGGGTCGAGGTGACCCTGGTGTCCAGCCGGGACCGGGTGATGCCGCACGAGGACGCCGACGCGGCGATGGCCATCGAGCACGTCTTCCGCAGCCGGGGCATGAGCATCCTCAACAACTCCCGGGCTGATGCGGTCCGACGCGTCGGCGACGGCGTCGAGGTGGTCCTCTCCGACGGTCGGGTGGTGACCGGTTCGCACGCCCTGATCGCCGTCGGCTCGATCCCGAACACCGCCGACCTCGGCCTCGCCGAGTACGGCGTCGAGCTGGCCAAGGGCGGTTACGTCACCGTCGACCGGGTGTCCCGTACCAACGTCCCCGGCATCTACGCCGCCGGCGACTGCACCGGGGTCCTGCCGCTGGCCAGCGTCGCCGCCATGCAGGGCCGGATCGCGATGTGGCACGCCCTCGGCGAGGCGGTCCGGCCGTTGCGGCTGCGTACCGTCGCCGCGAACGTGTTCACCGACCCGGAACTGGCCACCGTCGGCGTCTCCCAGGACGAGGCGGACGCCGGCCGGACCCTGGCCCGGCAGGTGATGCTGCCGCTGACCGGCAACGCCCGCGCCAAGATGGACGACCTGGCCGACGGGTTCGTCAAGCTGTTCTGCCGCCCGTCCACCGGGCAGGTGGTCGGCGGGGTGGTGGTGGCGCCCAAGGCCAGTGAGCTGATCCTGCCGATCACGATGGCGATCGAGAACAACCTCACCGTCAACGAACTGGCCCAGACCATCACCATCTATCCGAGCCTGTCCGGTTCGATCACCGAGGCCGCCCGCCAGCTCATGCTCCACGAACTCGAATGACCCCCTGACCCGGGTCGGGCGCCGGTCGTGGCGCACGTGGGCCGATGTAGCGGTATCGGAATGGCGGGATGCCGCTACATCGGTGACCACGGCCACCGTCGGTGACCGCGTGGCTGCGCGTACCAGGAGTGGTGTGCCGCCTGCCGCACGGCGGGTGCCGCCCAGCGCGGCCGGCGGTAGGGGGTCGGCGAAGCGGAGGGCGTCGGCGTACCGTTGAGTACGCGGCCCCCACACCGTCAGGTCCCCCGTTCCTGACGAGCGGGCCGCCGAGGGTCGCCGGCAGGTCCCGTGCCGGCGACCCTCCCCCTTTTCCGGCACCGCCACCCGCGACGGGTACCACGCGTCACTGCCGGTGCGACGCACCCGAGCCGAAATCGGGGGAGGGATGATCGCCGTTCGGGCACAGCGGTTGTCGGCACGCGGACATCAGGCTTAGCCCACGGGTGCCGCTCGGATAGCGTCCCGGGCCCAACCGACTTTCTTTCGGAGGCTCGCAGATGCTTTCCACGCTGGTGCGGGGCGCGCTCGTCGTGACCCTGGCGCTCGGCAGCACGCTCGTCGTCGTGACCGGCCCGGCCGAGGCGGGGGCGACGAGGTACAAGAACTGCACCGCGCTGAACAAGAAGTACAAGCACGGGGTGGGTAGGAAGGGCGCGAAGGACAAGGTCCGGGGCAGCACCAAGCCCGTCACGAACTTCACCGTGTCCGACGCGGTCTACGCGAAGAACACCCACCTGGACCGGGACAAGGACAAGGTCGCCTGCGAGAAGCGCTGAAAAATGCGGTCGCCCAGGGCGTCGCGGAGGTCGTACGGTGACGACATGCGCAGTGCCGTGGTGACCACGACGCCGGGAGATCCCGGCGTGCCGCACTGACGTCTTCCGTCGACGAGGCCCCGGGCGATCCGCCCGGGGCCTCGTGGCGTTGCGGGCACGGTCGCCTCCGGGTCGTACCCGATCAAGGAGCGCGACATGATCGATCACCGCAGGCTCGGCCGGGAGCTGGACCTGTTCGTCTCCGACCCGCTGGCGGGGGCCGGGCTGCCGATCTGGCTGCCGGCCGGCGCGGCGGCCCGGCACGCCGTCGAGGAGTACGTCCGTGAGCTGGAACGCCGGGCCGGCTACCAGCACGTGTACTCCCCACCGCTGGGCCGGCGGGAGCTGTTCGCGCTGTCCGGGCATCTCGGCTACTTCGCCGACGACATGTTCCCGCCGATGCGGCTGAGCGCCGACGACGAGTTCGTGCTCCGGCCGGCGCTCTGCCCGCACCACGCCCTGGTCTTCCGGGCCCGGCGCCGCTCCTACCGGGAGTTGCCGCTGCGGGTCGGCGAGCTGGGCGGAATGTACCGGGCGGAGCGGTCCGGGGTGCTCGGCGGGCTGGCCCGGGTACGGGCGATCTCGCTCAACGACGCGCACAACTTCTGCACCCTCGACCAGGTCGGCGACGAGGTCCGGGAGATCCTACGGCTGATCCGCCAGGCGCACGCGGCGCTCGGCGTCCGCCCGGCGGGGTTCCGGTTGTCGCTGCGCGGGCCGGGCGCGAGGTACGTCGGGGACGACGCGTCCTGGGCGCGCGCCGAGGAGCTGCTCCGGGCCGCGCTCGACGGGGTGGACCACGAGGAGGCACCCGGCGAGGGGGCCTTCTACGGTCCGAAGATCGACATCCAGGTGGTCGACCCGGCCGGCCGGGAGTCGACCATCTCCACCGTGCAGCTCGACTTCGACAAACCGGAGAAGTTCGACCTGTCGTACACCGATGCGGCAGGTGCCCGGCAACGGCCGGTGCTGGTGCACCGCAGCCTGGTCGGGAGCATGGAACGGCTGTTCGCCTACCTGATCGAGGCGCACGAGGGTGCCTTCCCGCCCTGGTACGCCCCGGTGCAGCTGCTGCTCCTGCCGGTCGACGCCGGGCAGGCCGACGCGGTGGCCCGGGTGGCCCGGCGGGCGGTCGACGCCGGGCTCCGGGTCGAGGTGGACTCCGCCAGCTCGCTGGGTGCCCGGGTGCGTGACGCGGCCCGCCGCCGGGTGCCGTACGTCGGGGTGGTCGGGGCCCGGGAGGCCGCCGACGACGCGGTGGCCCTGCGGCTGCGCGACGGCCGCAGCCTCGCCCCGATGCCGGCGGCGGACGCGGTGCGGCTGATCGGCGCGGTGGTGGCGGCCCGCTCGGCGGAGCTGCTCCCGGCCGGCTGACGGCTCGCACCGGGGGCCGGGGCGTCGTGCCCCGGCCCCCGGTGCGCCGCTCAGCCCCCGACCGGTGCCGGCGCGGCCCCGTCGTCGACCACCGCCGCGGCGAACTGCGCCTGGTAGAGCCGGTGGTACGCGCCCCGCGCGGCGAGCAGTTGCTGGTGGGTGCCCTGCTCGACGATCCGCCCGTTCTCCATCATCAGGATCAGGTGGGCGTCGCGGATCGTGGACAGCCGGTGGGCGATGACGAAGCTGGTCCGGTCCGACCGCAGCGCCGCCATCGCCCGTTGCAGCAGCACCTCGGTACGGGTGTCCACCGAACTGGTCGCCTCGTCCAGGATCAGCAGCGACGGCTCCGCCAGGAACGCCCGCGCGATGGTGATGAGCTGCTTCTCACCGGCGCTGACGTTGCTGCCCTCCTCGTCGATGACGGTGTCGTACCCGTCGGGGAGGCTACGGACGAACCGGTCCACGAAGGTGGCCCGCGCGGCGGCGAGGATCTCCTCCTCGGTGGCGTCCGGCCGGCCGTAGGCGATGTTGTCCCGGATGGTGCCGCCGAACAGCCAGGTGTCCTGGAGCACCATGCCGATCCGGCCGCGCAGGTCGTCGCGGCGCAGCGTGGTGATGTCCACCCCGTCGAGGGTGATCCGCCCGGAGTCCAGCTCGTAGAAGCGCATCACCAGGTTGACCAGGGTGGTCTTGCCGGCGCCGGTCGGGCCGACGATGGCCACGGTGTGACCGGGTTCGGCGACCAGGGACAGGTCGTCGATCAGCGGGGTCTCCGGGTCGTACCGGAAGGAGATGCGCTCGAACTCGACCCGGCCGTGCGGTTCGAGGACCCGGGCCGGGGCGGCCGGGTCGGGGCTCTGCTCGTCGGCGTCGAGCACGGCGAAGACCCGTTCGGCGGAGGCCACCCCGGACTGGAGCAGGTTCGCCATCGAGGCGACCTGGGTCAGCGGCTGGGTGAACTGCCGCGAGTACTGGATGAACGCCTGCACGTCACCGAGGCTCATCGCCCCGGAGGCCACCCGCAGCCCACCGACCACGGCGATCGCCACGTAGCTGAGGTTCCCGACGAACATCATCGCCGGCATGATGATCCCGGAGATGAACTGGGCACCGAAGCTGGCCCGGAACAGTTCCTCGTTCTTGGCGTGGAAGGTGGCCTCCACCTCCGGCGAGCGGCCGAAGACCTTGACCAGCTCGTGACCGGTGAACGCCTCCTCGATCTGGCCGTTCAGCTCACCGGTGTGGGTCCACTGGGCGATGAACTTCTGCTGCGACCGCTTGGCGATCTGCTGCGTCACGATCACCGACAGCGGCACCGCGACCAGCGCGACCAGCGCCAGCAGCGGCGAGATCCAGAACATCATCGCCAGCACGCCGACCACGGTCAGCAGCGAGGTGAGCAGTTGGCTCAGCGTCTGCGACAGGGTCTGCGAGATGTTGTCGATGTCGTTGGTGACCCGGCTGAGCAGCTCACCCCGGGGTTGCTTGTCGAAGTAGGGCAGCGGCAGCCGGTTGAGTTTCTCCTCCACCTCGGCGCGCAGCCGCAGCACGGTGGCCTGCACGACCCCGTTGAGCAGCCAGCCCTGCCACCACATCAGCAGGCTGGCGGCCACGTACAGGCCGAGTGCGAACAGCAGGGTCCGGCCGAGGGCGTCGAAGTCGATGCCCGCCCCGGGGACCACGTCCATCCGGGCGACCATGTCGGCGAGGTTGTCGTTGCCGGCGGCCCGCATCCCGGCCACCGCCTGGTCGACGGTGGCGCCGGGGGGAAGCTGCCGGCCGATCACCCCGGCGAAGATGATGTCGGTGGCGTGGCCGAGGATCTTCGGCCCGATCACGCTGAACCCGACACTGGTCACCGCCAGGGCGATGATGCCGCTCAGCGTCACCCGGTGCGGTCGTAGCCGACCGAGCAGCCGGCGGGCCGACGGCCCGAAGTTCATCGACTTCTCCGCCGGCATGCCGGCGTTCATCCAGGGCGGCCCGCCGCTGCGCCGGCCGGCCGCCGGCAGCCGCTTCGGCGTGGTCGTCTCCGGGGCCTTCTTCTGCTCGGGTACGGCGGTCATGCCGGCACCCCCGCCGTCTGCTGCGACGCCACGATCTCGGCGTACGTCGGGCAGGTGTCGAGCAGTTCGTCGTGTCGGCCCATCCCGACCACGCCTCCGTCCTCCAACACGATGATCTGGTCGGCGTCGATGATGGTGGAGACCCGCTGGGCCACGATCACCACGGCCGCGTCGGCGGTGACCGGGCGCAACGCGGCCCGCAACCGGGCGTCGGTGCCCAGGTCGAGCGCCGAGAACGAGTCGTCGAACAGGTAGATCTCCGGCTTACGGACGAGCGCCCGCGCGATGGCGAGGCGTTGCCGCTGCCCGCCGGAGACGTTCGTGCCGCCCTGCGCGATCGCCGCGTCCAGGCCGCCGGGCATCTGGGCCACGAAGTCGCGGGCCTGGGCGATCTCCAACGCCGTCCACAGTTCCTCGTCGGTGGCGTCGGGGTTGCCGTAGCGCAGGTTGCTCGCCACCGTGCCGGTGAACAGGTACGGCTTCTGCGGCACCAGACCGATCCGCCGCCACAGTTCCTCCGGGGCCAGCTCGCGCACGTCGACCCCGTCGACCAGCACCGTGCCGGCGGTCGGGTCGACCAGCCGGGGGATCAGGGTCAGCAGGGTGGTCTTGCCGGCGCCGGTCGAGCCGATCACGGCGGTGGTCCGCCCCGGGGTGGCCCGGAACGAGATGTCGTGCAGCACCGGCGCGCTGGCCCCCGGGTACTGGAAGGCGACGCCGCGCAGTTCCAGCTCCCCGTGGCCGTGGACCCGGGTGACCGGGTTGGCCGACGGGACCACCGAGGACTCGGTGTCCAGCACCTCGGTGACGCGTTCGGCGCAGACCGCCGCACGCGGCACCATCATCAGCATGAAGGTGGCCATCATGACGGCCATCAGGATCTGCATCAGGTACGCCAGGAAGGCGGTCAGCGCGCCGATCTGGATCTGCCCGGAGTCGACCCGTTGGGCGCCGAACCACAGCACGGCGACGCTGGAGACGTTGAGCACCAGCATCACCACCGGGAAGATCAGCGCCATCAGCCGGCCGACCCGCAGGGCGGTGGCGGTCAGGTCGGCGTTGGCCACCCCGAACCGCTGCGTCTCGTACGGCTCGCGGACGAACGCCCGGACCACCCGGATGCCGGTGATCTGCTCGCGGAGCACCCGGTTGACCGTGTCGATGCGGGTCTGCATGAGCCGGAAACCGGGCACCATCTGGCGGATGACCAGGCCGAGCGCGACGGCGAGCACCGGCACGCTGACCAGCATCAGCCAGGACAGGCCGATGTCCTCC
This sequence comes from Micromonospora sp. S-DT3-3-22, assembly GCF_015354745.1. Classification (NCBI taxonomy): domain Bacteria; kingdom Bacillati; phylum Actinomycetota; class Actinomycetes; order Micromonosporales; family Micromonosporaceae; genus Micromonospora; species Micromonospora sp. S-DT3-3-22. The sequence continues at coordinate 60,101 of NZ_JACGMO010000024.1, read as the reverse complement.
CGCAGCGCCATCACCACCCCGCCGACGCTCATGATCGGCGCGGCGACCAGCATGGTGCAGCTCATCAGCACGAGCATCTGCACCTGTTGCACGTCGTTGGTGTTGCGGGTGATCAGCGAGGGCGCGCCGAAGCGGGCCACCTCGCGGGCGGAGAACCGGTTGACCTGCCCGAAGATCGCCGCGCGGACGTCCCGGCCGAAGGCCATCGCGGTCCGCGCGCCGAAGTAGACCGCCGTCACCGCGCAGGCGATCTGGACCAGACTGACCAGCAGCATCCAGCCGCCGGTACGGATGATGTAGTCGGTGTCGCCCCGGGCCACCCCGAGGTCGATGATGTCGGCGTTGAGGCTCGGCAGGTAGAGCGAGGCCATCGTGCCGACGAACTGGAGCAGCACCACCGCGCCCAGCGGCCGGTGGTAGGGCCGCAGGTAGCGGCGCAGCAGGCTGATCAGCACGGACGGCTCCCGGGCCTCGGGTGGTCGGTCGATTCCTGGTCCTGTGTTGTTGTCAACCTCTTGTCCTCCCCGTCGGACATGGTCGTGATGACCTCGATCAGGAAATCCCGGATCACCTCGCGTCGGGCCGGGTCGGCGTCGACGGGGGTGAGCGGGGTGTCGGTGCGCATCCGGTCGACCAGGGAGCGGGTGTGTTCCCGCCCCTTGTCGGTCAGCGCCAGTCGTACGCTGCGCCGGTCGGCGTCGTCGCGGCGACGCTCGACGAAGCCGTCCCGTTCGAGGGTGTCGACGATCCCGGTGAGGGTGGCGGGCCGGACGAAGCAGCGGTCGGCGACGTCCCGGTGGGTGGCGTCGTCGAGGTGGTTCAGGGTGAACAGCACCCGCATCCCGGCCGGGGTCAGGCCGTGGTGTTCGGCCAGGTAACGACCCCAGTGCTGGTCGACGAGGTGGCCGGCGACCGACAGCAGCCGCCCGAGCGGCACGTCACGGAGCACGGCGGGAAAGACGATAAGTGGTTCCCTCTGCACGCTGAGTATGTTAGCCCCCAAACCGTCAGGGGCCAAACAGAATGGTCAGGGCGGTGCCGACGTACACGATCTGCATCGCCGTACGCGTGCCGAGCGGGGTGACCGGGCGGCCCGCCAGCGTCAGGCGTCGCCGGGCCGCCGAGACGTTCGCGGGGAACATCGCCACCAACAGCAGTGCCAGCCCGGCGGCGGCCGGACGGGCGGTGGCCGGGATCAGCAACCCGACCGCGCCGGCCAACTCCAGCACGCCGGTGACCGTGACCAGCATGCCGGGTCGGGGTAGCCGGGGCGGGACCATGGCGATCAGATCCTCCCGGCGGGGCGAGACGAAGTGAGCGAAACCGGTCATGACGAACAGTAGTGCCAGCCCGACGCGGAGTGCGGGGTGCCAGCCGTCGAGCGCGTCCACGCCGGCCAGCCCGGCCAGACGCGCGACGACGGAGCCGACGATCAGAGCGATAAACGGAACCACGGCTACCTCCTCGGTGGCAAATCTTTATGCTGACAAGATTCGATCGCCGATGGCCTTCTTGTCAATGCAAAGTTATCCTGGTGTCATGACCGTCACCCGGCCCTACCACCACGGCGACCTGCCCCGCGTCCTGCTCCAGGCGGCGGTGACGGCGATCGAGGAAGCCGGGCCGGCGGCCCTGAGCCTGCGCGACCTCGCCCGCCGCACCGGTGTCTCCCACGCCGCCCCGACCCACCACTTCGGCGACAAGGCGGGGCTGCTCACCGCCCTCGCCGTCGAGGGGTTCGACCTGCTCGCCGCCGCCCTGACCGCAGCCGGCGACGACCTGCTCGACGTGGGCGTGGCGTACGTGGACTTCGCCGTCCGCCACCGGGCGCACTTCGAGGTGATGTTCCGACCCGACCTCTACCGGGCCGACGCCCCCGAGGTCCGGGCCGCCCGGGAACGGGCCGGCGCGGCACTGCACACCGGCGTGGCGACCCTGCCGCCGGACCGGGCCGAGCCGGGCGAGGCGCGCACGGACGCGCTGGCCGCCTGGTCGATCGTGCACGGCTTCGCCACCCTCTGGCTCTCCGGCGCACTCCCCCCCGACGTCGAGGCCGACCCCCGCACCGCCGCCCGCACCGTCATCCGCCGCCTCTTCCCCCCACCCTGACCCCCCACCGGCCTCCCCTCCCAGCCCGTCCCCCTCACGTCCGCCCTCCCCGCCCCGCCCTCCCCGCCCCGCTCTCCCCGCCCTCGCCCCGGCCCGTCTCGCCCCGGTGATCAAGAAGTTTGCGTCAGACCACCGCTCTGAGTTGACGCAAACTTCTTGATCACCGGAGTCGGCGGGGTGGCTGGGGTGGTGATCAAGAGGAAAAGGTCAGCCATCGGGGTGGGGGTGACGTAAACCTCTTGATCACCGGGGCGGGGCAGGGGGAGAGACAAGGGCGGGGCAGGGGGAGAGACAAGGGCGGGGAGAGGGCGCGGGGGCGGGGGAGGTGGGAGGGAGGCAGGGTAGGAGGAGGAGTTACCAGCTGGTGGGGAGGGGCATGCCTTCGGTGTAGCCGGCGGTGCTCTGGACGCCGACGAGGGCGCGCTCGTGGAACTCGTCCAGGGTGCGGGCGCCGGCGTAGGTGCAGGCGCTGCGTACCCCGGAGACGATCTCGTCGATCAGGTCCTCGACGCCGGGTCGGGCCGGGTCCAGGTACATCCGGGCGGTGGAGATGCCCTCCTCGAAGATCGCCTTCCGGGCCCGGTCGAAGGCGCTGTCCTCGGCGGTCCGGGCGCTGACCGCCCGCGACGATGCCATCCCGAAGCTCTCCTTGTAGCGTCGCCCGTCCGGCTCGGTGTAGAGGTCACCCGGCGACTCGTAGGTGCCGGCGAACCAGGAGCCCACCATCACGTTGGACGCCCCGGCGGCCAGTGCCAGCGCCACGTCCCGGGGGTGGCGTACCCCGCCGTCGGCCCAGACGTGCCGGCCGAGGGCGCGGGCCGCCGCCGCGCAGTCCAGCACGGCGGAGAACTGGGGCCGGCCGACCCCGGTCATCATCCGGGTGGTGCACATCGCGCCCGGCCCCACCCCGACCTTGACGATGTCCGCGCCCGCCTCGACCAGGTCGCGTACCCCTTCGGCGGTGACCACGTTGCCGGCCGCCACCGGCACCGGGGGGTCGAGCTTTCGGACCGCCCGCAGCGCGGACATCATCCGTTCCTGGTGCCCGTGCGCGGTGTCCACCACCAGGGTGTCCACCCCCGCCGCGAGCAGCGCCTCGGCCTTGCCGGTGACGTCACCGTTGATGCCGACCGCCGCCGCGATGCGCAACCGTCCCCGGTCGTCGACGGCCGGCTTGTAGAGGGTGGCCCGCAGCGCGCCCTGCCGGGTGAGCACCCCGACCAGGCGGCCGTCGTCGTCGACCACCGGGGCCAGTCGCCGCCGTCCCGCGTTGAGCCGCTCGAATCCGGTACGGGGGTCGGCGTCGGCCGGCACGGTGTGCAGCTCGGTCGACATCACGTGCTGGAGTTGGGCGAACCGGTCCACCTCGTGGGTGTCCGCCTCGGTGACCACCCCCACCGGCCGGCCCGCCTCGTCGACCACCACCACCGCGCCGTGCGACTTCTTGGGCAGCAGGTGGATGGCGTCACCGACGGTGTCGGTCGGGTGCAGCGTGATCGGGGTGTCGTGCACCAGGTGCCGCTGCTTGACCCATTCGACCACGGTGGCGACCACCTCGATCGGGATGTCCTGCGGGATGACCGCGATCGCGCCGCGCCGGGCCACCGTCTCGGCCATCCGGCGGCCGGCCACCGCCGTCATGTTCGCCACCACCAGCGGGATGGTGGTGCCGGTGCCGTCACCGGTGGACAGGTCGACGTCGAGCCGCGAACCCACCTCGGACCGGGCCGGGGCCATGAAGACGTCGTTGTAGGTCAGGTCGTGCGCGGGCACCGCGCCATGAAGGAACCTCACCCGGCCATCATTCCCGCTTCCGGCCCGTCCCGCCGCCGTCGGTGGCTCACACCACCCTGCCCCGGTGGGCGTACGGCGGCGAATCAGGAGATGGTGCAGATCGCCGCTCCGGCGGTGAGCACCGCGCCCACCTCGGCGGCGAGCCCGGTGACCGTGCCTGCCTTGTGGGCGTGCAACGGCTGCTCCATCTTCATCGCCTCCAGGACGACGACGAGGTCCCCCTCGGCGACGGTGTCCCCGTCCGCGACGGCGATCTTGACGATGGTGCCCTGCATGGGGGAGGTGAGCGCGTCGCCGCTGACCGCCGTACCCGTGCCGGTGCCGCCACCCCGGCGGGCCGGCCTGCGGGCGGCGGGGGCGGCGGTGGTCGTACCCCCGGTGAGGCCGGCGGGGAGGGTGACCTCCAGCCGCTTGCCGCCCACCTCGACCACGACGGTCTCGCGCGCCGCCGCCGTCTCGGCGGGGGCGGCGGTCGGGGTGAACGCCGGGACGGTGTTGTCGAACTCGGTCTCGATCCACCGGGTGTGCACGGTGAACGGCTCGGTGGTGAACGCCGGGTCGCGTACGACGAGGCGGTGGAACGGCAGCGCGGTGGCCATCCCCTCGACGACCATCTCGTCGAGCACCCGGCGGGCCCGCTCGATCGCCTCGGCGCGGGTCTCGCCGGTGACGATCACCTTGGCCAGCAGCGAGTCGAAGTTGCCGCCGATCACGTCGCCCGCGCTCACCCCGGTGTCGACCCGGACGCCGGGGCCGGTGGGCAGGCGCAGCGCGGTGATGGTGCCGGGCGCGGGGAGGAAGTTGCGGCCCGGGTCCTCGCCGTTGATCCGGAACTCGATGGCGTGCCCGCGCGGGACCGGGTCCCCGGTGAACCGCAGTTTCTCACCGTCGGCGATCCGGAACTGCTCGCGGACCAGGTCGACGCCGGCGGTCTCCTCGGTGACCGGGTGCTCCACCTGGAGTCGGGTATTGACCTCCAGGAAGGAGATGGTGCCGTCCGCGCCGACCAGGTATTCCACCGTGCCCGCGCCGTGGTAGCCGGCCTCCCGGCAGATCGCCTTGGCGCTGTCGTGGATCTGGCTGCGCTGCGCGTCGGTGAGGAACGGCGCGGGGGCCTCCTCGACCAGCTTCTGGTGCCGTCGTTGCAGGGAGCAGTCCCGGGTGCCGACCACGATCACGTTGCCGTGCCGGTCGGCCAGCACCTGCGCCTCGACGTGCCGGGGCTGGTCGAGGTAACGCTCGACGAAGCACTCGCCGCGACCGAACGCGGCGACCGCCTCCCGGGTGGCCGACTCGAACAGGTGCGGGATCTCCTCCAGGGTGCGGGCCACCTTGAGGCCGCGCCCGCCGCCGCCGAAGGCGGCCTTGATGGCGACCGGCAGGCCGTGTTCGACGGCGAAGGCGGTCACCTCGTCGGCGTCGGCGACCGGATCGGCGGTGCCCGGGACCAGGGGCGCGCCGGCCCGCTGGGCGATGTGCCGGGCGGTGACCTTGTCGCCGAGGTCGCGGATCGCCTGCGGGGTCGGGCCGATCCAGGTCAGGCCCGCGTCCAGCACGGCCTGGGCGAAGTCGGCGTTCTCGGAGAGGAAGCCGTAACCGGGGTGTACGGCGTCCGCGCCGGCCCGCCGGGCCACCTCGATCAGCTTGTCGATGCGCAGGTAGCTGTCGGCGGCGGTGTCACCACCGAGGGCGTACGCCTCGTCGGCGAGGGTGGCGTGCAGGGCGTCCCGGTCGGAGTCGGCGTAGACGGCGACGCTGCCCAGACCGGCGTCGCGACAGGCCCGGATGACACGGACGGCGATCTCGCCACGGTTCGCGATGAGTACCTTGCGCACCTGGTGCTCCTCCCGGGGTCGTTGCCTGGGGAGTGTATCGGCAGCCCGGAGGCCCCCTAACGATCACTCAGTGTGGGATGTCGCACTGTGGGCCCGGTCGACTAGTCAAACTTGGTTATTACGCTTGTACGGTGTCTGCGACTCGGTTGATGATCCTGGGGCTGGTCCGGTGGATGCAGCCCGTGCACGGCTACGACGTACGCCGCGAGCTGTTGAGCTGGAGTGCCGACAAGTGGGCGAACGTGCAGCCCGGCTCGATCTATCACGCGCTGCGCAAGCTGGCCGAGGAGGGACTGTTGCGGACGGTCGCCACCGAGCAGGTCGGTGCCCGACCGGCGCGCACCACGTACGAGGTGACGCCGAAGGGGGACGACGAGTTCGAGACGCTGCTGCGGGCGCAGTGGTGGCAGCTGCACGAGGTGGCCGACCCGTTCGTGGCGGCCTTCTCGTTCCTGCCGGCGATGCCCCGCGAGGAGGCGGCGGCGGCGCTGCGCAACCGGGCGAACCTGCTGCGCGCCGGTGTCGAGTCGATGCGTGCCTCGTTGGACTCGGACTGGGTGCGCACCAGCAAGCCGGTGCACGTGAGCTGGATGTTCGAGCTGTGGCTGGCCCGGGCCGAGGCGGAGATGGCCTGGTGCGGGCGGATCGCCGAGCGGATCGACTCGGGGGTGTCGTACCTGCCTGCTGGGCTGACGGGGACGGAGGGCTGGTCCGGCTGGACCGACGGCGGTCCGCCGCGCGACAAAAAAAGCAATAATCAACGTTGACCATAAGAGCTATATCGCGTTAGCCTGCTTCCGGCCCGTTGGCGGGAGCACGCCGCATGGCGTCACGGGGGCAGACGACGGCCGGCACCACCCGGCCCGGACGACCAGGAGCAGAGATGATCGAGACCAGGGGGCTGCGGAAGTCGTTCCGCTCCCGGCAGGGTCGGGAGACGAAAACGGTCGACGCCGTCCGGGGGGTGAACCTCCAGGTCCCGGCGGGGGAGATCTTCGGCTTCCTCGGCCCCAACGGCGCCGGCAAGACCACCACCCTGCGGATGCTCGCCACGCTCATCGAGCCGGACGGCGGTGAGGCCACCATCGCGGGCGCCGACCTGCGCAAGGACCCGGCCGAGGTGCGCCGCCGGATCGGCTACGTGGCCCAGGGCGGCAGCACCTGGGACGAGTGCACCGCCCGCGAGGAACTCGTCCTGCACGCCCGGATGTACGGCATCGGCAAGGCCGACGCGCACCGCCGCGCCGTCCGCGCCCTGGAGGCCTTCCAGCTCACCGAGTACGCCGACCGCAAGTGCAAGACCTACTCCGGCGGCCAGCGGCGACGGGTGGAGATCGCCCTCGGCATCATCCACGAGCCGAAGATCGTCTTCCTGGACGAGCCGACCACCGGCCTCGACCCGCAGAGCCGCGCGCACATGTGGGACGAGATCCGCCGGCTGCGTACCGAGGGGATGACCGTCTTCATCACCACCCACTACCTCGACGAGGCCGACGCGCTCTGCGACCGGATCGCGATCATGGACCACGGCGAGGTGGTCGCCGAGGGCACCCCGGCCGAGCTGAAGCGGGAGATCTCCGGCGACGTCGTGCTGGTCGGCCTGGACGTGGCGAGCACCCCGCAGGCCGCCGAACTCCTCGACGGCGAGGAGTACCTCAACAAGCTGGAGACCGTCGACGAGGGCGGGCTGCGCCTCTACGTCGACGAGGGTGCCACCGCCATCCCGCAGATCCTGCGCCGGCTCGACCACGCCGGGCTGGTCATGAGCTCCATCGAGCTGCACCGCCCCAGCCTCGACGACGTCTTCCTCACCAAGACCGGCCGCTCGCTGCGCGAGTCCTGAGACACCGGAGACCACGGATGAAATTCGCCCGCGACACCTGGCTGATCTTCCAACGCCAACTCCAACTGCTGCTGCGCAACCCGGTCTGGGTCTTCGTCGGCGTCTTCCAGCCGGTGATGTACCTGCTGCTCTTCGCCCCGCTGCTCAAGCCGGCGCTGAACGCGCCCACCCAGGCTGCCGCGTACAAGATCTTCGTACCCGGCCTGCTGGTGCTGCTGGCCATCTTCGGCGGGCTGTTCCAGGGCTTCGGCCTGATCGCCGAGCTGCGCGCCGGGGTCATCGAGCGGTCCCGGGTCACCCCGATCAGCCGGCTCGCCCTGCTGCTCGGCCGCTCTCTGCGCGACGTCGTCTCGCTGATCGTGCAGGCGGTCATCATCACCCTGCTGGCGCTCCTGTTCGACCTGCGGGTCTTCATCGGGGACCTGCTGCTGGCGTACCTGATGCTGGCCCTGATCGCGCTGATGACCTCGGCCGTCTCGTACGGCGTCGCGCTCAAGGTCAAGAGCGAGGACGCGCTCGCCCCGCTGATGAACACCGTGGCCCAGCCGGTGCTGCTGCTCTCCGGCATCCTGCTGCCGCTCACCTTCGCCCCCGGCTGGCTCCAGGGGGTCGCCGAGTGGAACCCGTTCTCCTGGGCGGTCGACGGCACCCGCGCGTTGTTCGCCGGTGACCTCGCCAACGACAAGGTGTGGCAGGGGCTGGCCATCATCGCGGTGCTCGCCGCCGCCGGCGTCTTCTGGGCGGCCCGCCAGTTCGCCCGCAGCGTCCGCTGAGGGTCGTCGCCACCCCGGGCGGGGCCCGGTCACGCGCTCGTCGCGTCAGACCGGTGCCCCGCCGTGGGGGAGGTGATCGACCTCATGTCGCCAATTCAGCGGTATCGGTGCGAGGTGGACACCACAACATCGGCCCAGGGGAGGCGATCTTGCCAGGCTCCCCCGACCGGCCGGTCAGCGCACCCGGGCGAGGGTGACGCCGTCGGCGAGAGGCAGCAGTACCGCGTCGACACGTACGTCGGCCAGCACCTCGTCGTTGAAGGCGGCGATCGCCCGGTCGGCCTCGTCGCGCGGGGCGAGCACCCGGCCGGCGCGCAGCGTGTTGTCGACCGCGATCACCCCGCCCGCCCGCATCCGGGGCACCAACTCCGCCCAGTACACCGGATAGCCGACCTTGTCGGCGTCGATGAAGGCGAAGTCCAGGTGACGCTCGTGCGGCAACTCCCGCAGCGTCTCGGCGGCCGGACCGATCCGCAACTCGATCCGGTCGGCCACCCCCGCCCGCTGCCAGTACGACCGCGCGATGCCGGTGAACTCCTCCGAGATGTCGAAGCAGGTCAACCGGCCGTCCTCGGGCAGCCCCCGGGCGATCGCCAGCGACGACAGCCCGGTGAACGTGCCCACCTCGACGGCCTGCCGTACGCCCAGCAACCGGGTCAGGAAGGTGAGGAACGCCGCCTGCTCCGGCGCCACCTGCATCTCGGCGTGCGCCGGCAGCACCGCCCGGGTCTCCTCCGCCAGGTCACGGATGATCTCGTCCGGCGGAGAACCATGGGCGACGATGTAGGCCTGTAGTTCCGGCGTCAGCGGCAACGGCTTCGTGGTCATGACCGGACGTTAGCCGAGCGGCTCGACCTCCTGGGCTCCCGGCGCGACCTTCGTCCACAGGTCCGTGATGCTCAGCCCCAGATCGTGCAGGAGCTGACGGAGCAGCGGCAACGACAACCCGACCACCGTGCCCGGATCGCCCTCGATCCCGGTCAGGAACGCCCCACCCAACCCGTCGATGGTGAACGCGCCGGCCACCGCCAACGGCTCGCCCGTGGCCACGTACGCCGCGATCTCCGCATCGGTGACGTCGGCGAAGTGCACGACCGTCGAGGCCACCGCCCCGACCCGCGATTCGTGCCCCACGTCGACGAGGTAGTGGCCGGTGTGCAGCACCCCGCTGCGTCCGCGCATCCGCTCCCACCGGCGGGTCGCGTCGGCCGCGTCCGCCGGCTTACCGAGGATCTCACCGTCGAACGCGAGCACCGAATCACAGCCCAACACGAGCGTCCGCTCGTCCGGAGTGGAACGTAGCCGGTCGGCGACGGCCTGCGCCTTGCGCCGGGCCAACTCCAGGCACAGATCCTCGGCCCGTTCCGCGACCACCAGGGATTCGTCGACGCCGCTGACCAGCACGTCGGGTTCGATCCCGGCAGCCTGGAGCAACTTGCGGCGGGCGGGGCTCTGCGAGGCGAGCACGAGACGGAGCGGCAGGGAGTTCGACACGGGACCGACGCTACCGGCTGATTCTCGGCGGCGGGTCGTCGGCACGTCGACGTCGACGCCACACCAGGAACCCGCCGCCGGCCGCCACGATCACCCCCAACGTGACCCACCCCCGCACGGCGGCATCGCCGTCGCCGTCACCGCCGGCAGGCTGCGCGGCGGCACTCGTCGCGCCGCCCGGCGGGGTCACCGTCGCACCCTCGAAACCGAGCGGTGGTACGTCGGCGGTGAGCGCGGCCACCAGGTCGATGACGCCGTAGCCGTACTGGTCGTCCCGGCCGGGCGGACCCTTGTCGACAGCCGTCGCGGTGAGGCGGTGGACGACCTCGGCGGCGGGGAGGTGGGGGTACTTCGAGCGGACCAACGCCGCCGCCCCGGCCACAATGGCGGTGGCATCGGACGTCCCGGTGCCCTTGCGGTACTTGCCATTGATGCTGGTGCTGTAGATGTCCACCGCCGGAGCAACAACATCAATCTCCGGCCCACTCACAGAAATCGGTGCATGTGCGCCGTCTCGGCCGATGCCGGCAACTGCTAGTACGCCCTTATCCGCAGCGGGGTATAAGACGCCGCTGTCATCAGGCGTATTGCCGGCGGCTGCAATGATAACTACATCTGCCTGGAGTGCGGTTTTGACTGCTGCCCGTAGGCGGTCATTCGCGGGTCCGCCGCTGGAAATGCAAACTATTCGCGCGCCGCGTTTAGTGGCAAACTCAAGACCGGCGGCCATCAAGTCTGCAGTCGACTCGCCTTGCGGCGAGACGTTAATGGGCAAGATTCTAGCTTTCGGGGCGATGCCTAAAGCTCCTTCGCGGCCCTTGCCGTGAGCTGCAATTAGGCCGGCCATGCCAGTTCCGTGGCCGTTGCGGTCCCGTTGTCCGTTGCCTTCCCCTGCTGTCAAGTCTGTTCCTGGAAGAAGGTTTCTGGCTAGGTCCGGGTGTGGTGAAACGCCAGTATCCGGAAGTGCAACCACAACTCCTTCCCCTTGGCTAATGGATTGCGCCTCCGCTGTCTTCAGGTAGCGGAGGTGCCACTGGTCTCTCCGGATTCGAGCTGCGTCGTCTGCCAGAGGATCGGCGCTGGGCAGAAGTGTGGCGGTAATTGTAAGTGCGGTAAACGCAATTACAAAAATATGCTTCACCGGTTGAAGCCGATTGCCGGCCCTGGATCTATAGGCCCGCCGTCTTCGGGCGGGCGAACGACAGGCGTTACCCCGTCTTCAACTTCCCAAGGATGGTCGGGGTCCCAGCGCTTGCCGGCTTTGCTGGGTCTGTCGCTTTCGTCGTTCCATTTCGGAATTGCCCCTGCTGGGGTGGCCCCGAAGGGCAGATTCTGACTCCCGCTCGGTTGTCGACCGCCAGGTCGTGAGCCGGCCCCTCCGGCTGGTGCTGTTCCGGCAGCTCCGCCACCGATTACGCCGCCGATTGGATTGATTCTCCGCGGCGGCACCGGGTTTCCTTGTTGGGAAAAGCCCATGGCGGGGGTGCTGCCGATTGTTCCGTTCGGGGGTGCTGGACGGGGAGGTGTCCGCTGAGGTGTCTCGGGCTTCCCTTCGTTCAGTGCTCGAACAGGCTTGGTGTCCAACCGCTTGTTGGCGCCGACATAATCCGTGTGACCCGGGGAGGGGATAGAGGACGGAAAAGGTGGTTGTTGTATGCCGCCCGGAGGTACGCCAACTGAAGGCGCTGCGCCTATTGCTGTGGGAATTTGTGGAGAAGTGGCGGTGCCTGCGTTGCCTAGAATGGGCCCATTTTGAAGTGGTGTCGGAGTCGATGCTCTCCGGTTTATGGTCGATGACTGACGCGCGCCCACGTCGCCGCTTATTGAAATTGGGACAGGGGTAATCGGTGGAATTGCTGCGATAGTTCCTGCGCCATTGTAGGCATCTGAGCTTGAATGATCTTTAACGGGAATTCGTGACGGTGTAGGTGGGGGTTTTTGGAGCATGGCTTGGGCTTGTTGGAGTTCGCTGCTGAGCCCGAACATCAACCCCCGTGCCTGCACGTTGAGTCGTTCCAGGTCCGCGTCGGTCACCGGCGGGTCCACCACCCGGCTGCCGGCCGCCGCTTTGGGATCGGCCAGCGTCGCCTCGTACCCGCGCTTGCGGGCGAGCTTTTCGGCGTAGTCGTCGCGTATCCGCTTGAGTTCCGGCCTGGTGCTGTCGATGGCGCGGGTGACGGCGGCGAGGGCGTCGTGGTTGGCGGCTGCCGTGTCGTGGGTGCGCTGCACCTTGCTGATCAGCTCGTCCAGTTCCCCGAGGTACGTCCTGGCGGCGGCGTTCGTGGCCGGCGGCCACGCCTCGGCGAGGCCGGCGCGGTACTGCCGGAGTTGCCGCAGGTGGTTCTGGGCGAGTTCACAGACCTTGCGCCATCCGGCGACGTGCTTCCAGTGCCCCGGCGTCTCCTGGTCCTGGAGGCACGCCCACATGCTGAGCACGTCCATCAGTTGCCAGTCGGTGAGGCCGGACGTCCGGCCGCTGCCCCGTTCGATCACGGCAGCACCACCGGGCCCGGGTTCTCCGGGCTGTTGGGTTCGGGGGCCGTCCACGAGGAACGGTCGGTGAGCAGGGTGGACGCGGTGCTCTGCGGGTTGTGCAGGGCGCGTTCGACGTCGGTCACCCGGGCGTCGGCGAACGCGTCGGAACCCTGGTAATCGGCGGCGATCCGGTGGGCGGCGGCGGCCAGCCGGCCGGTGTTGCCGGCCAACCCGTGCACCAGGTCGGAGGTGGCCTGCTGAGTTTCCCAGTGCGCCTGGAGGAAGTGCACCAGTTCGATGAAGGCGTCGCACGGGTTGGGCACTGCGGCGGTCATGTCGTCGGCGATGTACCGCAGGTGCGGCGTGTAGTTCCGGTCGACCTCGTGCTGGAGCCGGTCGGCGAACTCCCGCATCTGTCGGATGTCGGCCTCGATGCCGCCGTAGCCACCCGACCCGGAAGCTGGGCGGCCCTCCTCTGGGATCACTGGTCCTCCCGACTGTCACGACGCCGTCTCCCAGAGTGAGGTTAGTGGTAAGGCGTCGATCTCGGCAGCCCCGGGCCGAGTGGCGGGGGCGACTGCGCGTACCCGAGCCGCGCAGCGGGGGAGAGCGTCAGCGGGGCAGGCCGGAGGCGCGCCAGGCACCGTGACCGGGCGCGGGGGTCGCGCCGGCCGGGCGGGCGCTGCGCGCCCACGCGGACCCCGCCACCGGCGGGGGCGGGCCGGCCGGCCGGGAACGGAGCGCGAGCGCGCCCACCAGCGCGGCCAGTTCCTCGGCGGTCGGGACCCCCCGGACGATCCGGAACAGCGGCTCTTCGGCAGACATGACGCCAGGGTACGCGTCGACAACTTGACCCACGTCGCACAGTGGCGTGCCGGCGGTGTACGCGTTGGTGGGGCCGGGTACCGTCTCACCGATGTCTGACGTACCTTCCCAACTCGTCGCTGACCGGTACCGGCTGCTCTCGCCGCTCGGTCAGGGCGGCATGGGCCGGGTCTGGAAGGCCCGCGACGAGGTGCTGCACCGGGACGTCGCCATCAAGGAACTCGTCCCGCCGCCCAGCCTGACCGACGACGAGCGCCGCGAGATGCGGGAACGGTCGTTGCGGGAGGCGCGGGCGATCGCCCGGCTCAACCACGTCAACGTGGTCCGCATCTTCGACGTGCTGCGCACCGACGGCGACCCGTGGATCGTCATGGAGTACGTGGCGTCGAAGTCGTTGCAGGACACCCTCGCCGAGGACGGTCCGGTTCCGGCGTCCCGCGCGGTGGAGATCGGGCTGGGCGTGCTGGGCGCGTTGAAGGCCGCCCACAAGGCCGGTGTCATGCACCGGGACGTCAAGCCGGGCAACGTGCTGCTCGGCACCGACGGTCGGGTGGTGCTGACCGATTTCGGACTGGCCACCATCCCGGGCGACCCGAACGTCACCCGCACCGGCATGGTGCTCGGTTCACCGGCGTACATCGCGCCGGAGCGGGCCCGGGACGGCACCGCCGGGCCGGAGGCGGACCTCTGGTCGTTGGGGGCGACGCTCTACGCGGCGGTGGAGGGCAAGTCGCCGTACGCCCGGCCGTCGGCGATCGGCACCCTGGCCGCGTTGGCCACGGAGCCGTTGCCGCCGGCCAGGAACGCCGGCCCGTTGAAGCCGGTGCTGACCGGCCTGCTCCGCAAGGACCCGACCGAGCGGATCACCGCCGAGGTCGCCGAGCGCATGCTGCGCCGCGCCGCCGGCAAGCGGGCCAGGGGCATCTCCCTGCTCGACGGGGTCCGCCGACCGGGGCCGAACGGTCCGCGCGAGCCACGTACCCCGGTGGTGCCGGCGCCCCGCCCGGCGCAGGGCGGGACCGGCGCGAAGACCTCGTCGTCCCTGGCCGCCGCAGCGGGAGCCGCCACCGGTGCCGCAGCCGCGAAGGCGGCGGCGGACAGCGCCACCGCGAACGACAGCGCCGCCACGCGGGTCACGGCGGGCGGTGCCACCGCGACGGGTGGCGCGGCGGAACCGACGGTCGTCACCGGCGCGTCGACGGTGGGTGCGGACGCCACCGCGACGGTGCCGGCCGGGGTGGACGCCGGACCCACCACGAAGGTCACCCCGCCGACCGGGGCCGACGCCGCGTCGACCGGCCCGGGGGATTCGGCCGACGCCCCCGCGACCGGCGAGGCTGTCGCACCGGCCGACGCGGACGCCGCACCGACCAGCAAGATCGACCCACCGGTCCGCGCCGGTCGTTCCGACCAGCCCCCGCCGGCCAACCCCACCGCCGTGCTGGACGCGCCGGTCAGCCCGCCCGCCGGGTCCGCCGGGGTCGCCTCCGTCCCGGTGTACGACGGGACGCCACCGGACCACAAGCGCCGTAACCTGCTGATCGGTGCGCTGGTCGCGGTGCTGCTGGTGGGGTTGGCGCTGGCCGTCCCGCTGCTCACCCGCTCCGACGACCCGGAGAACGGCACCCCGCAGGCCACCGACCCGACGAGCGCCGTCGCCTCCTCCGCCGCCCCCACGTCGGCTCCGGCACCCCCGCCCCCGACCAGCGCCGCGCCCAGCCCGACGCCGTCGGCCACCCCCTCCACCGACCCGAACGCGCTGCCCGAGGGTTGGGAGATGTACCAGGGGCCGACGTTCAAGGTCCCGGTGCCGAAGGGCTGGCGGCGCAGTGTCCGTTCCGACTCGGTGGTCATCACCGAGCCGAACGGGGTGCGGGAGCTGTTCATCCAGTGGACGTCCAGTCCCAAGAAGGACGCGGTCGCCGACTGGAAGGAGCAGGAACCTAACCGGAGCAACTACGTCAACAACTACCAGTACCTCGACATCAAGGCGTGCGGCGGCTACCGCACCTGCGCCGACTGGGACTGGCTGGAAACCCGGGACAACACCCGCATCCACGTCCGCAACCGGGGCTTCGTCACCGCCACGAACCGGGGCTACGCGATCCGGTGGGAGGTCGCGGCGAAGGAGTGGAACGCCAACCTGGCCAACTTCGCCCTGATCACCAGCCGGTTCGTGCCGGACCGGAAGAACTGATCCCGGGGGATTCCCGCCGGGGGTGAAATCGTTTCGCATGACTTTCCGTCATCCGGGGTATCTGACCCGGGACGACGGAAGGAGGTAGCGAGATGAGTTACCGACGCAGGGACGCCCGGCCGCGACTGGCACTGTGGATGCTCGTCGCTCTCGGCGATGTCGTCCTGCTGCTGCTCAGCGCCGGCGTGGCCGCGCTGGTCGTGTCGATCGCCGTCGTGACGGTCGCCGCCGCCGGGGTCGCCGCCTGGCGGCTGAGCCGACGGGCCGCGACGACCACCGCCACGGATGCCGTGACCATGCCGTTGACCAGCCGGAAGAGCGCCTGACCCGACTCTGGTCGTCGACCGCGACGGCGGCAGCGGGACCAGCCATCGACCGTACGGTGATGGCTGGTCCCGCTGCCGCCGAGCCGTCTGCGGGGGCGGTCAGGTGTTGTTCGCCAGCGCGATCAGCCGGGAGCGGTCGCCGTTCCAGTAGTTGCGGTCGACGTTGCCGCTGATCCCGGAGACGCTGCCGGTGCTGGTGTACTGCCAGAAGCTCCAGACCGGGGCGCCCGCCGGCAGGGTCCCCGGCGCGCTCGCCCAGCGGGCCAGCCAGAGCGGGTGGTTGGCCCACGGGCCCGTCCAGCTGCCGGTGCACTGGTTCCACCAGCTGGTGGTGGTGTAGATCACCGCGTACCGGCCGGTGCGGGAGCGGTAGGTGTTGAGGAAGTCCTGGATCCAGTTGCGCATCCCGGTGGTGGACAGCCCGTAGCAGGTGCCGCCGCTGTACGGGTTGGCCTCGATGTCCAGCGCCGCCGGCAGGGTGCGGCTGTCCGCCGACCAGGCTCCGCCGTTGCTGGCCAGGTAGCCGGCCTGGGTGGCGCCGGAGGAGGCGTTCGGCAGGGCGAAGTGGTAGGCCCCGCGGATCACCCCGGCGTTGTAGGCGTTGACGTAATTGGTGTTGAAGTTCGGGTCCTTGTAGGTCGTACCCTCGGTGGCCTTGATGAAGGCGAACTCGATGCCGGCGTTGCGGACGCTGGTCCAGTTGATGGAGCCCTGGTAGCGGGAGACGTCGACGCCGGCGGTGGTGGCGGCGGCCGCAGGTCCGGCCGTGACGACGAGGGCCGCGGCCGCGGTGGCGGCCACGGTGAGACCGGCGGCGAACAGCCGGCGCATCGAGAATCTGGTACGGGTCATGGATTCCTCCAGGGACGCCAATCGATTGACGCCAATCTTTGGAGATTCCTGCCCTTGATCGCAAGAGGGCTTAAGGAAACTTTCATCGACAACGGTCGACTCGACGTGCGGTGATCTGAACCGGTCAGGGCAGGCCGGAGGCGGTATCAGGCAGCGGGTCGGCTCAGCGCAGCGTGGCCGGGTCGAGCTGCCAACGGAACGGCTCGGCCAGGGTCAGCGTCTCGCCGGCCTTCGCGACCCGGTCCTCCACGGCGTTGCCCGGCGAGACGATCTCGCAGACCAGGGCCACCTCGCCGGCCTCGACCACCGTGCCCTCGTCGTCGGTGTCGGCGACCACCACGTCGGGAATGACGATCCGGTTCGGGGTGTCGCCCATGGCGAGGTAGCCGGCCTCGGTCCAGGGGCCGACGTGGTGTTCCAGGGGAGCCGGGTCCACCGGCCCTCACCTACCGCTCCGCTCGGCGCCCGGTCAGGTCTCACACGGTACGGGGCGACGACCGTCGAGTGACACGATCCGGCCGGGTAGGCTCCCCGGCCATGGTGTCGATCGACGGGCTGGGCGACCTCTGGGACCGGCTGTTCAGCGCCCAACCCGACCCGCCGCCCCTGCTGGTGGTGCTCACCGCCGTGGCCGCGCTGGTGGTCGTCGCGGTCCGGTCGTCCTGGCGGGTCGCCCGCAACGCGGTGACCATCGCGCACGAGGGCGGTCACGCCCTGGCGGCGCTGCTCACCGGACGACGGCTGCACGGCATCAGGTTGCACTCGGACACCTCCGGCCTCACCCTCAGCGCCGGCCGTCCCACCGGCCCCGGCATGATCCTCACCCTGCTCGCCGGGTACGTCGCGCCGTCCCTGGTCGGCCTGGGCGGCGCCTGGCTGCTCGGCGGCAACCGGATCACCCTGCTGCTCTGGGTCGCGGTCGCGCTGCTGCTCGCCATGCTGCTGCTCGTCCGCAACGTCTTCGGGGTGCTGTCCCTGCTGGTCACCGGCGGGGTGGTGCTCGTCGTCTCCTGGTACGCCACCCCGCAGGTGCAGGCCGTGTTCGCCTGGACGTCGGTCTGGTTCCTGCTGTTCGGCGGCGTCCGGCCGGTCTTCGAGCTGCAACGGCTGCGCAGCCGGGGTCGGATGCCCGAGTCCGACGCCGACCAACTGGCCCACCTGACGCCCTTCCCGGCGCTGCTCTGGGTGCTCGTCTTCGGGCTGGTCAACCTGTTCGCCCTCGCCGTCGGCGCGGTCCTGCTCGCCGGCCCGCTGCTCGCCGAGGCGGGCATCCCACTCTGACCCGGGGCGGGCGTCCCGCGTCGGGCCGGGGGTGGGCGTCCCGCGCTGACCCGATACGGCGTCCCGCGCCGGTCGGGGGGCGTCCGATCGGGCCCGGGGTGACCGGTGGCACCCCGACGTCGGGTCGCCGACCTGGGCGGATGCGGGCAGAATCGGTCGGGTGCGATACCTGATCATCGGAGCGGGCGCGGTCGGCGGCACCATCGGCGTACTGCTGGGGGAGGCCGGCCGGGACGTGACGCTGGTGGCGCGCGGGCCGCACCTGGCGGCGATCCGGCGCGACGGGCTCACCCTGCGCACCCCCGGGCGGGCGGTGACCTGGCGGGGGCCGGCCACCGACGGGCCGGGACCGCAGCCGTTGCCCGCCGACACCGTCCTCGTGCTGACGGTCAAGTCGCAGCACACCTGGGCCGCCCTGGACACCTGGGCGGACGCCCCGGTCGCCGGGGGCGGTACGGCGGGCCAGCGGCTGCCCCTGTTCACCGCGCAGAACGGGGTGGCGAACGAACCCACCGCGCTGCGCCTGTTCGCGCAGGTGCATCCGGTCTGCGTGTGGCTGCCGGCCACCCACCTCGACCCGGGCGTGGTGATCGCCAGCGGCCACCCGTACCCGGGGATGTTGCACCTCGGGCGCTACCCGGGCGGTGCCGACGAGGTCGACGCGGCGGTGTCGGCGGACCTGACCGCCGCCGGTTTCCTCGCCCCCGTCCGCGACGACGTGATGCGCTGGAAGTACGGCAAACTGCTCAACAACCTCGGCAACGGGGTGCAGGCCCTGTTCGGTGCCGGCCTGCCGGACCGGCTGCTCGACCGGGTCCGGGCCGAGGGCGTCGCCGTGCTCGCCGCCGCGGGCATCGCCCACCCCTCCGACGAGGAGGAACGCGCCGAACGCGGGGACCGGGTAGGCACCCGGCCGGTCGACGGGCAACCGCGCAGCGGCAGCTCCACCTGGCAGAGCCTCACCCGGGCCGCCGGTACCACCGAGGTCGACCACCTCAACGGCGAGATCGTGCTGCTCGGCCGCCGGTACGGGGTGCCCACGCCGGCCAACGCCGCCGTGCAGACGGCGGTCCGGCGGCTGGCCCGGGAACGCCTCCCCGCCGGCACCTTCCCGCTCGCCGAGCTGACCGACCTGCTCGACCGGGCAGAATGACCGGCTGACCACGCAACCCACCGGGGCGCGGCACGCGTGTCACCTCTGACCGCCACGGGGGAGGTAACCAGGGTGCCGGACGTCGACGGCTTCGACGAGTTCTACCGGGGCAGCCGGCAACGGCTGCTCGGCTTCGTCTACGCGCTCACCGGCAACCTGGCCGAGGCGCAGGACGCCGTGCAGGAGGCGTACATCCGGGCCTGGCAACGCTGGTCGACGGTGAGCGGCTACGACGACCCGGAAGCCTGGGTACGCGTGGTGGCCTCCCGGATCGCGGTGAGCCGGTGGCGCAGCCTGCGCAGCCGGGCCCGCGCCTACCTGCGGCACGGGGTGACGACCGAGAGCGTGCCCGGCCCCGGCACCGAAACCCTGGAGGTGGTCGCCGCCCTGCGGCAACTGCCCGAGGAGCAGCGCACCGCGCTCGCCCTCTACTACCTGCTCGGCATGCCCGTGGCCGAGGTGGCCCGGGAGACCGCGGCCCCGGTGGGCACGGTCAAGGCCCGGCTCTCCCGGGGGCGTGCCGCGCTCGCCGGGCTGCTCGCCGGTGGCGACCTGGAGGAGGTCCGATGAGTGAGGAGCTGGCCTTCGTCGACCGGCTGCACCGGGACCTGCGTGAGGTCCGCTGGCCCGAGCCGGCGGAGCTGCGGGCCCGCGCCCGCCGCCGCAGTCGTCGTACGGCGGCGCTGTCGGCGGCGACGGTGCTCGTCGTGCTGGCCGGTGCCGCCGTGGCGGTACGGGAGCGGCCCACCGGGCCGGCGACGCCCACCGCCCCGGTCGCGGCCCCCGTGTCCGCCCCCGCGTCGGCCCCGGTTCGGACGGAGATCCCCCTCGACGCCCTGCTGACCCCCGCCGACCTGCCCACGAAGACCGGCGTACGGCTCGGCGACACCGGCCTGGGGGAGATCGTCCGGATCGATCCGCTGCTCGAATCGTGCGGGCGGGAACGCGACGTCAGGGCCCAACTGTCGGTGTCCCGCGCCTCCCGGTCGCAGACCCTGCTCCGCCCGACGACCCGGGCCGGCCGGCCGGCCACTCCGGTGCTCAGCCAGGACGTCTACCGCATCGAACTGCCCCGGGGGCGGTGGCTGTTCGGCGAGATCGACCGGCTGCTCAACGCCTGCGCCGAGTGGACCCTCAACGCGTCGACGCTCGCCGCCGACCAGCAGCCGGTGGCCACCGGGCAGGAGCACCGCTGGGAGCCGACGGCGCGGGACTTCGCCGGTGACCAGTCGGTGCTGCTGCGGCACGTCGCGTCGCAGCCCCTGGCGCAGACCGGCGGGAAACCGGTCGGCGCGGCGGCGACCGTCGAGACCACCCTGGTGGTCCGGGTCGGTGACCTGGTCACCGTGGTGGTGCCCGCCCCGGACACGGTCGCCGACCGGGTCGACGGCACCGGGTCGGGGATGAGCCAGGCCGACCTGCTCGCGCTGGGCGGGACCGCCGCGAAACGCCTCTGCCCGGCCGCCGACGCCCCCTGCTGACGGGCGTGGCCACGCCGGCCACGCCCGCGCGCCCCGCCGGCCGCTGCGGGTCACGCGGAAGGGGCCGGCCGGAGCAGCGCGGCTACAGCGGGATGTTGCCGTGTTTCTTCGGCGGCAACGTCTCCCGCTTGGTCCGGAGCACCCGCAGCGCCCGGACGATCTGGGTCCGGGTCTCGTGCGGCGGGATCACCGCGTCGACGTACCCGCGTTCGGCGGCGACGTACGGGTTGGCCAGGGTGTCCTCGTACTCGGCGATCCGCTCGGCGCGGACGGCGGCCGGGTCCTCGGCGGCGGCCAGTTCCTGCCGGTAGAGGATGTTCACCGCGCCCTGCGCGCCCATCACCGCGATCTGCGCCGTCGGCCAGGCGAAGTTCAGGTCCGCCCCGAGGTGCTTGGAGCCCATCACGTCGTACGCCCCGCCGTACGCCTTGCGGGTGATCACGGTGACCTTCGGGACGGTCGCCTCCGCGTACGCGTAGATGAGCTTCGCGCCCCGGCGGATGATGCCGTCCCACTCCTGGCCGGTGCCGGGCAGGAAGCCGGGAACGTCCACGAAGGTCAGCACCGGGATGTTGAACGCGTCGCAGGTGCGCACGAACCGGGCGGCCTTCTCGGAGGCGGCGATGTCCAGGGTGCCGGCGAAGTGCATGGGCTGGTTGGCGACCACCCCGACGGGACGGCCCTCCACCCGGCCGTAGCCGACCACCATGTTCTGCGCGTAGAGCGGCTGCACCTCCAGGAACTCGCCGTCGTCGAGGACGTGCTCGATGACCCGGTGCATGTCGTACGGCTGGTTGGCCGAGTCGGGGATCAGCGTGTCCAGGTCCCGGTCGGCGTCGGTGACGTCGAGGTCGGCGGGCGCGTCGAGGACGACCGGCTCGTCGAGGTTGTTCGACGGCAGGTAGGACAGCAGCGCCTTGACGTAGTCGACCGCGTCGTCCTCGTCGGTGGCGAGGTAGTGCGCGTTGCCGCTGCGCGTGTTGTGGGTACGCGCGCCACCCAGCTCCTCCATCGCCACGTCCTCGCCGGTGACCGTCCTGATGACGTCCGGCCCGGTGATGAACATGTGCGAGGTGCGGTCGACCATCACGGTGAAGTCGGTGACCGCCGGGGAGTAGACCGCGCCGCCCGCGCACGGGCCCATGATCAGGGAGATCTGCGGGATGACCCCGCTGGCCCGCACGTTACGGAAGAAGATCTCGCCGTAGAGGCCGAGTGAGACGACGCCCTCCTGGATGCGTGCCCCACCGGAGTCGTTGATCCCGACCACCGGGCAGCCGATCTTCATGGCCAGGTCCATCACCTTGACGATCTTTTCGCCGAAGACCTCGCCGAGGGAGCCGCCGAAGACCGTGAAGTCCTGTGCGAAGACGCAGACCTGCCGGCCGTCGACGGTGCCGTAGCCGGTGACCACCCCGTCGCCGTACGGGCGGGTGCGGTCCAGCCCGAAGTTGGTGGACCGGTGCCTGGCGAACTCGTCCAGCTCGACGAAGGAGCCCTCGTCGAGGAGCATGTCGATCCGCTCGCGGGCGGTCTTCTTGCCCCGTGCGTGCTGCTTCTCGACGCCGCGTGCGCCCGCGTGCACCGCCTCGTCGACCCGGCGCTCCAGGTCCGCCAGCTTGCCCGCGGTGCTGTGGATGTTGGTCCCGGTATCGGTAGTCACCCTGGGAATATAACGATGGTTCAGGCCGACGCCGCTGTGCAGTACGCCTCAGTGGCCTGCGCCGGAGGCGGGCCGGGCGGCGGTGTCGACCCGGGCCGTAGGCTGGCGGGATGCCGGGTTCGCCGTACACCGATCTGGACCGACCGCCGCTGTCGGCGGCGCGGCTGTCCCGGGCGTTGACCGCGCCGTCGGGCCCCTGGCGTCGGCTGGACCTGCGGCCGGAGACCGGCTCGACCAACGCCGACGCGGTCGACGCCGCGCGGGCCGGCGAGCCGGAGGGCCTGGTCGTGGTCGCCGAGCGGCAGACCGCCGGCCGGGGCCGACGCGGCCGGGCCTGGCAGTCCCCGCCCCGGGCGGGTCTCGCGACGAGCGTGCTGCTGCGGCCCGGCGAGGCCGTCACCGCCCGCGACTGGCCGCCGGCCGCCCCCACCGGGTACGGCTGGCTGCCACTGCTCGCCGGTGTCGCGCTGGTCGAGGCGGTCTCCCGGCTGGCCGAACTGGACGCCGGTCTGAAGTGGCCCAACGACCTGCTGATCGGGGACGCCAAGTGCGCCGGCATCCTGGCCGAGGCGGTGCCGGCCACCGGCGCGGCGGAGCCCCCCGCGATCGTGCTCGGCATCGGGCTGAACGTGACGCTGCGCGCCGACGAGCTGCCGGAGAACCCGACCGGGCTGCCGGCGACCTCGCTGCAACTGGCCGGGGCCACCGCCACCGACCGGGACCCGCTGCTGCGGGCGCTGCTGCGCGCCCTCGCCGACTGGTACGACCGGTGGCGGCTGGCCGGCGGGGACGCCGACGCGTGCGGCCTGCGGGAGGCGTACCTGGCCTCCTGCGTCACGGTGGGCCGTCAGGTGCGGGTGCTGCTGCCCGACGGCACCGCGCTGACCGGCCTCGCCACCGGGGTGGACCCCGACGGGCACCTGCTGGTCGACACCGCCGACGGGGAACGCCGGCTGCCCGCCGGGGACGTGTTGCACCTGCGGTGACCGGACGGCCCTGCGGTCGGTTCGTGCGCGGGGTGCACGGCGGGCCGCCCGGCTGATCCGGTGGGTCGCCCCGACCGGTTACGGTCAGCGCGTCCGATTGTCGCCGAGGAGGTTCCCGTGGCGTTCCCCGAAGACGTGCTCACCGAGGACGAGCACGTCGTCCTGCACCTGCACCCGCACTGGAAGGCGCTGCTGCGGCCGATCCTGGTGCTGGTCCTCGGTGTCGCGGCGGTGGTGGCGGGCTGGCTCCTGCTGCCCGACGGCGACGGTGGCGCGCTCGTGCTCGCCGTGGTCGCCGGACTGTTCCTGATCGCGGTGCTCTGGCTGGGGTTGTGGCCGTTCCTGGTCTGGCGCAGCACGCACTACCTGTTCACCAACGAGCGGGTACTGCTCCAGGAGGGTGTCTTCTCCCGGCACCGGCGGGACCTGCCGCTGGCCCGGATCAACGACCACTCGATGACCCAGCGGTTCACCGAGCGGCTGCTGGGCTGCGGCACGCTCACCATCGAGTCGGCCGGCGAACGGGGCCAGTCGGTGCTGGTCGACGTGCCCCGGGTCGACCGGGTGCAGACCACCCTCTACGAGCTGGTGGAGGCGCAGCACGACAAGCACACGTTGGGCGACGGGGAGATGCGCGACATCCTGGCCGACATGCGGGAGGGCAAGCCGTTGCGGGACACCAGCGGCTGATCCTCGCGGGAACCGGCCCGCCGGCCCCGGGGTCGGTCAGGGGCGCGGCGTGCGGCGGGTGCTGCCGGCGTGCAGCTCGGCGGCCAGCTCCGCGTCCAGGTCGCCGCCCGCGACGGCCGGGCCGAGGGTGCCGCCCCGGCCCTGCTTGAACACCGGTTCGACGGTCGGGGCCGGCGTCCCGGTCACCGGGGCGGTGCGGTCCTCGGCCTGGCCCTGGGCCTCTTCCAGTTCGCTCACCGATTCGGCCAGCTCGGCGACCGGGTCCAGCTCGGCCATGGTGTCCCACTCGTCCCGCTTGATGGAGTGCCAGGTCTCCTCGGCGTGCTTGGGGACCGGCTGGAAGACGAAGGTCCGGTAGGACCAGAACCGGAACAGGGTGGCGAGCAGCACACCGCCGGTCTTGGCCACGTTGAGCGCGAGCAGGCTGTTGAACCCCAGGCCGTACTTGGCGGCGGCGAGCACACCGAGTTCGATGATCAGACCGGCGCCGTTGAACAGGAAAAACAGGGCGTACTCGCGCCGAAGGGCCGATTTCGGCCGGTCCCGGTACGTCCAGTGACGATTCATCAGATACGACGTGATCGTCGCCACGATGGTGGCGATGACCGTCGCCTTCAGTTGACCGTCGACAAAAACGGTGAGTGCCAGAGCATTGAACACCGCGTAATTGATGACGGTGTTGACGCCCCCGACGATGCCGAATTTGAGCGCCTCGCGGATGAACTTCTGCCAGCGCTCGGGCAGCAGACGGACAAGACGCATGCGCAACACCTTAGGGCTGAGGACGGGTGCCGGGAACTCCGGCTGGACGGGGTGGACGACCGGTCACGACCCGGACGACGGGTCGCTGGTCGCCTCCGTGACGGCGGGAGTTCCCGCTTCGACGAAGACGAACCGTCGGTACGACCAGAACCGGAACAGCGTGCCGAGCGCGGTGCCCACCACGTAGCTGGCGATGTTGTCGGCCAGCGGGGTGCGGAACACGCCGGGCCAGATGCTGCCCAGCCCGTAACGGCTGCCCGCCAGGCAGGCCACCGCGATGCCCAGGCCGACCGCGTTGAAGAAGAAGAACAGCGCGTACTCGCGGGCCGGGTTGGAGCGGACCCGGTGCCGCCAGGTCCAGAACCGGTTGCCCACGAACGCGACGGTCGCCGCGATCACCGTGGAGATGACCCGTGCGGTCACCGGTTCGACTCCGCGCCCCAGCGTGAGGTAGTTGAACAGCGCGAAGTCGACCAGGAAGGCCACCCCGCCCACGGTGGCGAACTTGCTCAACTCGCGCAGCAGGTGGCCGAACCGGTCCAGCAACGAACGGACCAGACCCGGGCGGGTCTGCGGGGCACCCGGCTGGTCCCCGGTCATCGTCGCGGCCACCTCGCGAGCGTACCGGTAACCGGCGTCGCGGACGGGGCACCACCGGCGACCCGCCGCGCGCGGTGGGCCGACCCGGGCCGGCACCCGGTTCCCCCGTTGTCCGGGTGCCGTTCCCGCGCCCGCCGACAGTTCGTCGAAGGATTTGCGTGAAAGTGCGCGTGAAAGCGGGTATCAGCTCGTGTTACCGCAGCCGGGCCGTACCTTGTGCAGTTCTTCACAACCAGTCCCACTGACTCGCGGGTCCGCCCGGTTTACGCTGAGGCCAATCCCAGGTTTCCACGAAGGCGACGCGGCCCGCGTCCGCCGAGACTCGTGCATCCCATAAATCGGTCAGCGTCGACCACAAGGAGATGAGTCATGGTTGCTCCGGCTACTGTGCGGGGGATCGATCAGGCCCCCACGACCCACCCCAAGCTGCTCGCCTGGGTCCGGGAGATCGCGGAACTGACCACCCCCGACCGGGTGGTCTGGGTGGACGGATCCGACGAGGAGTGGCGGCGTCTCACCGACGAACTCGTCGACAACGGCACCCTCGTCCGGTTGAACCCGGAGAAGAAGCCGAACTCCTTCTACTCCCGCACCGACCCCACGGACGTCGCCCGGGTCGAGGAGCGCACCTTCATCTGTTCCGTGGACGAGGCGGACGCCGGCCCCACCAACAACTGGATGGCGCCGGCCGAGATGAAGCGGACGATGACCGAGCTGTACCGGGGTGCGATGCGCGGCCGGACGATGTACGTCATCCCGTTCTGCATGGGCCCGGTCGAGGCCGAGAACCCGATGTTCGGTGTCGAGATCACCGACAGCCCGTACGTGGTCGCCTCGATGCGGATCATGACCCGGATGGGCGCGAGCGTGCTCGACGCGATGGGCGACGACGCCGACTTCGTGCACGCGCTGCACTCCATCGGCGCCCCGCTCGCCCCCGGCCAGTCCGACGTCGCCTGGCCGTGCAACGAGACGAAGTACATCTCGCACTTTCCGGAGACCCGGGAGATCTGGTCCTTCGGCTCCGGGTACGGCGGCAACTCGCTGCTCGGCAAGAAGTGCTACTCGCTGCGGATCGCCAGCGTGATGGGGCGGGACGAGGGCTGGCTCGCCGAGCACATGCTGATCCTCAAGATCACCTCTCCGGAGGGGAAGGTCTACCACGTGGCGGGCGCGTTCCCGTCCGCCTGCGGCAAGACCAACCTGGCCATGCTGGAGCCGACAATCCCCGGCTGGAAGGTCGAGACCATCGGCGACGACATCGCCTGGATGCGGTTCGGCCCCGACGGCCGCCTCTACGCGGTCAACCCGGAGTACGGCCTGTTCGGCGTCGCGCCGGGCACCGACTGGAAGACCAACGCCAACGCGATGCGGACGCTGGACCGGGGCAACTCGATCTTCACCAACGTGGCCCTCACCGACGACGGTGACATCTGGTGGGAGGGCATGGGCGAGCCGCCGGCCCACCTGATCGACTGGAAGGGCAACGACTGGACGCCGGAGAGCGAGCAGCTCTCCTCCCACGCGAACAGCCGGTTCTGCACCCCGATCACGCAGTGCCCGATCCTGGCCGACGACTACTTCGACCCGAACGGCGTGCCGATCGACGCGATCCTGTTCGGCGGTCGTCGCCGGGACACCATCCCGCTGGTCACCGAGGCCCGTGACTGGGTGCACGGGGTGTACCTGGGGGCGACGCTGTCCTCGGAGACCACCGCCGCCGCGTCCGGCGCGGTCGGCGTGGTGCGCCGCGACCCGATGGCCATGCTGCCGTTCATCGGCTACCACGCCGGTGACTACTTCAACCACTGGATCGAGATGGGCAAGGGCGTCGACGGGGACGCCGCCAAGCTGCCCAAGATCTACTACGTGAACTGGTTCCGCAAGGACGCCGAGGGCAACTTCCTCTGGCCCGGCTTCGGCGAGAACTCGCGGGTGCTCAAGTGGGTCGTCGAGCGGATCGAGGGCAGCGCCGACGCGGTCGAGACCCCGATCGGCATGGTCCCGACCGCCGACGCGCTCGACGTCGAGGGGCTCGACATGACCCCGGAGGACGTCCGGATCGCCTTGAAGGTCGACCCGCAGGAGTGGCGCGACGAGCTGCCGCTGGTCACCGAGTGGTTCGAGAAGTTCGGTGACAAGCTGCCGGCCGTCCTCTGGTCGGAGCTGGACGCCCTGCGCGCCCGGCTCGACGCGGAGCAGCCCCGGTAGCAGGTGTGCCGCCCGCCCGTACCGGGCAAGACCGGAAACCATGAGGACGGCCGCCGTGACCCCACCGGTCCGGCGGCCGTCCGCCGTCCGGGCGCTGACCACCCTGCTCGCGTCGACCGCCGCCGCCACCGTCGCGGTCGAGCTGCTCAACTGGTGGTACGCCCCGGAGCAGGAGTTCGGCCTGGCGGTGCGCACCGGCTGGGCGATGCTGCGGTCGCTGGGCTTCCTGGTGCTGATCGGGCAGGTGAACCGGGGGCGGGCCGGGGCGAAGCCGTTCGGGCTGATCCTCGCCGTGACCACCGTCTTCGCGGTCGGTCGGCTGGTGGTGCCCCGGCAGGGCGTGCCGCCGCTGCCCGGCCTGCTCGGCTTCGCCGTGCTCACCGCGCTCTGCGTGGCCGTGGTCGTGCTGCTCTACCGCTCCGACGCGGTCGCCGGGCACCTGGTGCGCCACCGCAAGGGCCTGGTCGTCGAGGGCGGCACCATCAGCTGGCGGGAGGTCGCGCCGAAACGCCCCGCGGTGACCGGCTGGCTGCTGACCAGCCGGGTGGCCGCGTTCACGTACAGCCCGTTGATGCTGGTGCCGGCGCTGGTGGCCGGCGGCGCGGTGCTGGACGGCCGGCTCGCCGTCGTACCGGTGGTGCTGGCCTGGTTCGCTGCCGGCATCGTGGTCAGCTACCTGGTGCTGTTCTGTACGGCGTTCCTGCTGCGCGGCAGGCGGTGGGCCCGCCGCCTGCTGGTGACGATCACCCTGGGCGTGCTCGCGGTGAACCTGCCGCTGTGCTGGTGGCTGCTCGGCCTGGACGGTCTGGTCCGCGACGGCGCACCCCTGCTGGCGGCGGCCACCCTGGCCCTCTACGCCCTGCACCGCGCCCCCGCCCCCGACGCCCCGCCCCGGTGATCACACGCCCCCCGCTCCGGTGATCAAGAGACTTCCGTCAGTGGACGAACCCGCCGACGACGTATTTCTCTTGATCACGCGCGGAGTGCGCCACCGAGGCACTGATGTTCGGTGTGGGTCGCTACGCTGCAAGGTGATGACTCTGCGGAAACTTCTCTACTCCGTCTACGAGCGCCGGCTGACGGCCAGGCTCGCGGGTCGACCGGTGCCCCGGCACGTCGGCGTGATGTGCGACGGCAACCGCCGGTGGGCGCGGGAGATGGGCTTCGTCGACCCGAACGACGGGCACCGGATGGGCGCCGAGCGGATCAAGGAACTGCTGCGCTGGTGCGACGCGGCCGGCGTCGGCCACGTCACGCTCTGGCTGCTCTCCACCGACAACCTGTCCCGGCCGGCGGAGGAGCTGGACCCGCTGCTCCAGATCATCGAGGATCTCAGCACCGAGCTGGCCGAGGAGGGCAACCCCTGGCGGCTGCGGATGGTCGGCGCGCTCGACGTGCTGCCCAACCAGCACGCCCAGGCGCTCAAGGCCGCCGAGGAACGCACCCGGGAACGCACCGGAGGCGCGCAGGTCAACATCGCCGTCGGGTATGGCGGCCGGCGCGAGATCACCGACGCGGTGCGGTCGCTGCTGGTGGAGCACGCGGCCAAGGGCGGCACCATCGAGGAACTGGCCGGCACACTGGACGTCGACCACATCTCCGAGCACCTCTACACCCGGGGCCTGCCCGATCCGGATCTGATCATCCGGACCAGCGGCGAACAGCGCCTGTCCGGTTTCATGCTCTGGCAGTCGGCGCACTCGGAGTTCTACTTCTGCGAGCTGAACTGGCCCGACTTCCGGCGGGTCGACTTCCTGCGCGCCCTGCGTTCCTACGGCACCCGGCAACGCCGCTACGGCACCTGACCCGCCGACGCGACCGGCGGGTCGTCCACCCGGCGCCCCGGTCGACGCCCGCGCGGGCACGCTCAGGTCAGGTGGTGCACGGCCCGGGTGAGGAAGTCGCCAAGCGCGGCGGGGGAGTCGATGGTGAGGTCGGCGGCCTCGGCGACCTCCCGCCCGGTCTCCGGGTTGGCCACCGCCACGCAGATGCCGAGGAACCCCGGGTCGGCGGCCGACCGGGCGCGCAGCGCCGCGAACGCCTTGATGTCGGAGACGTCGTCGCCGAAATACCACGCGCCGCCGGCGTCCCGGACCACCTCGCCGATGACCAGCCCCTTGTCCCGGTCGACGGGGGGCTTGAGTTCCAGCACCATCCGGCCGGCCTGCACCCGCAGCCCGAGCTGTTCGGCCTGCGCCCGCCCCCACTGCTCGACCGCCGGGCCGAGCTGCTGCGCGGTACGCCAGTGCAGCGCCACGCTCAGCCGCTTGAACTCCACCAGCGCCCCGGCGGGCAGTTCGGCGCGGGCCCGGTCGGCCAGTTCGGCCATGGTGGGCACCCACGGCAGCGCGGCGGGTTCGGTGACGGTCTCGCCGCCGGAGTGGCTGTGCTCCAGACCGTACAGTCCGTAGAGGTCGATCCCGGTGAGGCCGCCGAGGTGGTCACGGAGGAAGTCGACGGGTCGGGCGGAGACGATCGCCACCCGCTGCACCACCGGGGCGAGCGCCTCCAGTGCGGCGAGCACCTTGGGGGCGGGGCGTACCGCGGTGGGGTCGTCGTCGACCGGCGCGAGGGTGCCGTCGAAGTCGAAGAAGAGGACGGTGTCGGCGGCCCGCTCGGCGGTGGTACGCCAGGCGTGCTCAGCATCCAGCGGGGTCTGCGGCTGCTGGTTACCCAGATTCAACGGCGGCACGCGCGACAGCGTACCCCGGCGGCGGTGGCTGATTCGTGGCTTCGGAGTGGCTTCTTGACACCGCCGGGGTGTGTGGTCCGTGAGTGCCCCTCAGCGTTCGGCGGCTCCCCGCCCCCGCCGACCCAACGGCACCACGGTGGCCTCCTGGCCCTGGTTGAGCAGGTAGCCCTCGACGAAGCCGGTGTTCCGGTCGCCGGTGCGGGTCTCGATCTCGTTGAGCCGCGCCACCAGGAACTCAGTGAGCGCGCTGACCCGGTCGTCGAGCCGGTCGTGCAGTTCGGCGACCACCGCCAGGACGACGGCGGTGCCGGCGACGGTCAGCGCGAAGAGGTTGAACACCAGCGGGATCTGCCCGCTCCCGCCCACGCCGGCCACCAGGTTCGCGGTCACGCACGCGGTCAGGGAGACTGCCGCGACCACGACTGCCCACCACTTCAGGGTCATGGACAGACCCCTCCTTCTGTCCCGCAGGGCTGAGTTCGGCCTTGTCCCGTCCCCCCGCCGACGACGAGCCCAAGCAGTACGAATAGGGACGCTAGCGTGCCCGTTGCCGGCCCGGAGCGAAACGATCGGGTCTGCTCAGGCGTTCTTTCGCCATCTGAGGAACTACCCGGCCTGCTCTCCGCCCTTTCGGACATCGAGCGGGAGAGTGGGGCGGTATGCGAGGTAACGAATGGTTTCCCGGATGTGGAACTTCTCCGCGTCCGACACGGCGGGGTCGACCAGCCGGCGCAGCAGCGCCTCGACGTCCGGGTCCATCGGGGGAGTGCCGGGGGCGCCCCGGGGGGTGGCGGCGCGGTCCCAGCCGAGGGCGGCGAAGGCGGCGGCCGGGTTGAGGCCCAGCCCCTCACAGAACGCCACCACCCGTTCCGCCTCCGGGTCGCTGGCCCAGTCGCCGCGGACCCACCTGTTGATCGTCTGACGGGAGACGCCGGTGCGGCGGGAGACCTCGGTGCCGGTCCAGGCGCGCATCGCCCGGGCGTCGTCGAGGGCCCGACGAACGAAGGTGGCGAATGCGATCTTCCGGGCGGGGGCGGTCTCGGTCACCCCGAAACCGTACGACCGCAGCGCCCCTCCGGGCTGCCCGGGGCGGATCTTTGTCACGCATGTGAGACGACCTCATCGAGTCGTCCGTACCCGCTCAGGAGTCGGTGCGAAGGGGTCTCACCTGGGCATAATACCGCCAAGCGAGGCAACCGGGAACCGGACGAAAAACTGATACTGTCACGCTCATGGGACAATCTACGGTGTGTCACGTGCTTGAGACGATCAGTGCTCACATGCGTCACGCTCCCGGTGCGAGGGGGACCCGGTGACCGAACTCGCGACCCGTGCCCAGGCCTTCGGCCTGATCGCGGAGGGGGTCGCCGCCGGCCTGAGCGCGCCCTGGCGGCTCTACCTCGCCCGGGGTTGCCGCTACCTGTCACTGAGCGTCGGCGACCGCGATGAGTGGAACGCCTGGCGGACCCATCTCGGCTGCCCGGAGATGAGCGTCCGGGTCTACGACGCCGGTGGCGAGATCCGCCGCTCCTCGATGGCCGAGGTCGTCCTGGACGGCTGCCGGATCAGCGTCGAACTGGTCGAGGAGGTCAGCACCGAGGACCTGGAACGGCTGCTGGTCGTCGACCCGAGCCCGGCCGAGCCGGAGGACCGGTGACCCGGCCGGCGCGGCCCACCGGAGCCGCCCGATGAGCCCCCTGCTCGCCCTGTTCCTCGTCCTCGTCCTCGGGGCGACCAGCTACGCCGCCGGCCGGTTGCACGGTCAGCTCAGCTACCGGATCGGGTACCGCTTCGGCTACCGGCAGGGCTACTTCGACGGGGACCGGGGGGCCTGGAACCGTCGGCGGCGCGACGCCCAGGCCGTGCTCGCCTCGGCGCTCACCGCCCCGGCCGTGCCGGCCAACGCCGCGCGGCGTCCCACCACCGCGGTCCGCCAGGGCACCACGTACACCGGCTCCTCGTTCGCCAGCCCGCCGGGCCCGGTCGCCGATCGGCACCCGACCGGCACCCTGGTCCGCCGGCCCGGCTGAACCCACGGGGGCCGGGAGCCGTCGGTACGGCGTGCCGACACCGACCGCGTCGACCGGTGACGCGGTTGCACCGGCCGGGATGCGCGCAGGGGGCAGGCATCCCGGCCGGTCCGCGCCGCCCGCCGGGCGGGGCGTGCCCGGTGCGGGGGAGATCCTCGTCCGCCCTCTAGCCGAGGCGGCCCGGCGCCGCTAGCGTCTAGGCATGACCCGGGGTTTTCCCGGGTCAGCCGGCCGCCCGGATCTGCGACCTCGCGCACGGGGTTCCGCATCCGACCCCGTGTCCCCGGGCACCGGAGGAGGCGGAACGCGGATGGCGGATGCCCGTCCGTCGGAGCAGGCCTGTGACGACTCGCCGTACGCCCGCCGGTGTCGACCAGATCCCGGCCGCGACTGCCACGACCCGCCGAGCCACCCGGAGCCGCCGTCCGGCGGCCGCCGCCCCGCCCGGCCCCGAGGAGCCCGGCCCAGCCGGCCAGGTGTTCGTTCTGGACACGTCGGTGCTCCTGTCCGACCCGGCGGCCTTCCACCGCTTCGCCGAGCACGAGGTGGTCCTGCCGCTCGTGGTGATCTCGGAGTTGGAGGGCAAACGACACCACCCGGAGCTGGGCTGGTTCGCCCGCCAGTCCCTGCGCATGCTCGACGAGCTGCGGGTCCGGCACGGTCGACTGGACCGTCCGGTGCCCGCCAACGAGTCCGGCGGCACGCTCACCGTGGAGCTGAACCACTCGGACGACGGCGTCCTGCCCCCCGGGTTCCGCAACGAGTCCAACGACGCGCGCATCCTGTCGGTGGCGCTGAACCTGGCCGCCGAGGGGCGGGAGGTGACGCTGGTCAGCAAGGACATGCCGCTGCGGGTCAAGGCCGCCTCGGTCGGGCTGCGGGCCGACGAGTACCGGCACGGCCAGGCCAGCGACCCGACCTGGACCGGGATGGCCGAGCTGGAGCTGGGCGAGGACGAGATCGGCCGGCTCTACGCCGGGGACTGCCTCGACCTGGACGCCGCCGCCGGCCTGTCCTGCCACACCGGCCTGGTGCTGCACTCCGCCCGGGGATCGGCCCTGGGCCGGGTGCTGCCCGACAAGACCGTCCGGCTGGTACGGGGCGACCGGGAGGCGTTCGGCGTACACGGCCGCTCGGCCGAGCAGCGGATCGCGCTGGACCTGCTGCTCGACGAGTCGATCGGCATCGTGTCGCTGGGCGGCCGGGCCGGCACCGGCAAGTCGGCGCTGGCGCTGTGCGCCGGGCTGGAGGCGGTGATGGAGCGCCGCCGGCACAAGAAGGTGGTGGTCTTCCGCCCGCTCTACGCCGTCGGCGGGCAGGAGCTGGGCTACCTGCCCGGTTCCGAGTCGGAGAAGATGTCGCCCTGGGCGCAGGCCGTGTTCGACACCCTCGGGGCGGTGGTGCACGAGAACGTGCTGGAGGAGGTCACCTCGCGGGGCATCCTGGAGGTCCTCCCGCTGACCCACATCCGGGGCCGGAGCCTGCACGACGCCTTCGTCATCGTCGACGAGGCCCAGTCGTTGGAGCGGGGCGTGCTGCTCACCGTGCTGTCCCGGATCGGGCAGGGCTCGCGGGTGGTGCTCACCCACGACGTCGCCCAGCGGGACAACCTGCGGGTGGGGCGGCACGACGGGGTGACGGCGGTGATCGAGGCGTTGAAGGGTCATCCGCTCTTCGCGCACGTCACGTTGAACCGGTCCGAGCGTTCCCCGATCGCGGCGATGGTGACCGATCTGTTGGAGGACATCCCGGGCTGACCGTCGCGGGGGGCGAGGTCCGCCCCTCATCGTCCGCATTCACTTTGTGGCGCAGGTCACAAAACGGCCGGTCCGTTTCCCATGCGCCTCACTGTGCGCAATCGTGTCCCACGAGCGTCCACGTCCCGGCGGGGGTGTTGGTGACCGTTCGTCCCCTTCCGGGGACGGGTAGTCACCCCCCTGTCGGTGCGTCGGTAGCGACCGGCTCAGGTCGGGGCGCTCGCGGCACGACCGCGCCCGTCGAGGGCCGGTCCGCGCCGCGTCCTTGCCCCCGACGAAGGGACACTTCGTGAGTCGGCTGTGGAGCCGGTTCGGTGCCCGTACGGCCGCCGTCGCACTGCTCTCCGTGGGCGTTGCCGGCGGCTTCTATCTGGGCGAAGACCGGGAAACCCAGCAACAGGGCCTGACCGCACAGGTCGGCCTCCAGGTCGACCAGGCCGAGTACGACTACCAGCGCGACCGGCAGGCCGACCACCGGCGGGAGTCCGCCAAGCAGCGGGCCGCCGAGTACCAGGCGAAGCTGCGGGCCGCCGCGGCGGCCAAGGAAGCCGCCCAGCGGGCCAAGGCCGCCGAGGCCGCCGCCGCGTCGCGGAAGAAGGAGCGCGAGGCCGAGGCCAAGGCCAAGGAGGAGGACGGGAAGATCAAGCCCTTCGCCGGCCCGATCCCCGCCTCGTGCAACTCGTACAGCGGGCACCGCAAGACCGGCTGCGCGATGCTCCTCAAGGAGGGCTTCAAGATCGACCAGATGCCCTGCCTGGACAGACTCTGGACCAAGGAGAGCGGCTGGAACCCCAAGGCCAGCAACTCCTCGTCCGGCGCGTACGGCATCCCGCAGGCGGTGCCGGGCAGCAAGATGAGCTCGGTCGCCAGCGACTGGAAGACCAACCCGGCCACCCAGATCAAGTGGGGCCTCGGCTACATCGAGGGCCGGTACGACAACCCGTGCGGCGCCTGGGCCAAGAGCCAGAGTTCCGGCTGGTACTGAGCGACGACCGGAACGGCGGGGCGGGTGGGCGACCACCCGCCCCGCCGTCGTCGTACCCCCCGGTGGCGCGGGACCCGGGTGGCGGTCGGCGAAGAATGCTGATAGCCATGGTGGGGTGACCCTGCACCCGACGGGCGGCGACCCCGACCGGTTCGGCACCGAGGCGTTCTACGCGTCGCTCGGCCGGGCCTTCGTCGCCATGTGCGCGGTGGTGCCGTTCCTCTTCCTCATCGAGGCCCTCGACCAGGGGCTCGGCTTCGGGCTCGACGTGGCCGCCGGGATCATTCCGCAGCGCATCCAGGGGCTCGACGGGGTGTTCTTCTCGCCGTTCCTGCACCACGGCTTCGACCACCTCTACAGCAACAGCATCCCGCTGATCCTGCTGGGCACCTTCGTGCTGGCCGCCGGCACCCGCCGGTTCCTCTGGTCCACCCTGGTCATCATCCTGGTCAGCGGGCTCGGCGTCTGGTTCACCGGCTCGCCCAACTCGGTGGTCGTCGGGGCGAGCGGGGTCATCTTCGGCTACCTGGGCCTGCTGTTCACCCGGGGCATCGTCGAGCGGAGCTGGTGGAACTTCGGGGTGGTGCTGCTGGTCGGCCTGCTCTACGGCTGGCAACTGCTCGGCATCCTCCCCACCGACGAGCGGATCTCCTGGCAGGGGCACCTGTTCGGGCTGCTCGGCGGGGTGGTCGCGGCGATCCTGTTCCGGCGTCGCCGCCCGTACGACCCGTACCGGGAGTACCGGGTGGAGTCCACCCTGACGCCCTGAGCGGGGCGACCCGCCCGGCCCGCGTGGCGGGGGCGGGACATGCTTGCCCGGGCCGCACGTCGGGCCTACCGTCGGCAGCAGCACGCGTCGCCCGCCACCGGCGCGGCGCACGTTGATCGCCAGCGGAAAGCGACGGTACGCCCATGCGCGAGGTCGATGTCGCCGTGATCGGAGCCGGCCCGACCGGGCTGTTCGCCGCGTACTACGCGGGTTTCCGGGGGCTGTCGGTGGCGGTCGTCGACGCGCTGCCCGAGCCGGGCGGGCAGATCACCGCCATGTACCCGGAGAAGCTGATCCTCGACGTCGCCGGCTTCCCCGCCGTCAAGGGCCGGGACCTGGTCGCCAACCTGCTCGCCCAGGCCGCGCCCTACCACCCGGAATACCTGCTGGGCACCCGGGCCGAGAAGCTCGCCCACACCGACGGCCGGCCGGTGCTGGGCCTGGCCGGCGGCGAGCAGTTGCGCTGCGGCGCGGTGCTGGTCACCGGCGGGCTGGGCAGCTTCACCCCGCGCCCGCTGCCGGTCGCGGACAGCTTCGTCGGCGGCGGGATCGTCTACTTCGTACCGGAGCCGACCGCGCTGGCCGACCGGGACGTCCTGATCGTGGGCGGCGGGGACTCGGCGTTCGACTGGGCGGCCACCCTGCAACCGCTGGCCCGCTCGGTGACCCTGGTGCACCGTCGGGAGCGGTTCCGGGCGCACGCCGCGACCGTCGCCCGGGTGCTGTCGCTGCCGGTGCGGGTCGTGGTCAACGCCGAGGTGACCCGGCTTTACGGCGACGACACCGTCACCGCCGCCGAGATCACCGTCCGGGGCGGGGCGGCCGAGACGCTGCCGGTCGACACGGTGGTCGCGGCGCTCGGCTTCACCGCCGACCTGGGGCCGCTGGCCGAGTGGGGGTTGCGGCTGGACCGCCGGCACATCGTGGTGGACAGCGCGATGGCGACCAACCTGCCCCGGGTCTTCGCCGCCGGTGACATCACCGAGTACCCGGGCAAGGTACGGCTGATCGCCACCGGCTTCGGCGAGGCCGCGACCGCCGTCAACAACGCCGCCGTCGCCATCGACCCGGCGGCCCACCTCTTCCCCGGCCACTCCTCCGACGCCGGCTGACCCACCGCGCGTCGCGCCGGCCGATCCGCCGCTCGTGGCCGGCCGCCGGGGCAGTGCCACA
Organism: Micromonospora sp. S-DT3-3-22; assembly: GCF_015354745.1. Lineage (NCBI taxonomy): Bacteria > Bacillati > Actinomycetota > Actinomycetes > Micromonosporales > Micromonosporaceae > Micromonospora > Micromonospora sp. S-DT3-3-22. The sequence goes on along the minus strand of NZ_JACGMO010000024.1, from coordinate 23,345 downwards.
AGGCGGGCGTACCCGGCCCGACCGTGGTGCGGGCCGCTCCGGGCGGTGTTCCGGCGGGCCGGGTCAGGGCAGGCCGACGAGGTCGGCCATCAGGGCGGTCTGGTGGTCGAAGTAGGCGTCCCGGTGCGGGACGACCGGGTCGAGGCGGCCGAAGAGGTCGAAGCTGATCAGCCCGAAGAGCTGGGTCCAGCCGGCCATGCCCCGGGCGAGCAGGGCTTCGGGCAGGCCGGGGAAGAGGCCGGCGGCGATCTCGGCCAGGTCGGCCCGGACCGGCTCGGGCAGGTCGTCGTCGGGCGGGGTGATCCGGCCGGCGGCCACCCCGTCGCGGAGGATGCCGAGCAGGGTCAGCGGTGGGCGCTGCGCGGGGAGCACGGTGTCGACGGGGGCGGCGTACCCGGGCACCGGGCTGCCGTAGAGCAGGGCGTACTCGGCGGGGTGGGCCAGCGCCCAGGTGCGGGCGGCCCGGCAGACGGCGTGCCAGCGTCCGCGCAGGTCGGCCCGGCCGACGGCGGCGTCGGCGGCCTCCACCGCGTCGCCGAGCGCCTGGTACGCCTCGATGATCAGCGCGGTGAGCAGGTCGTCCCGGCTGGGGAAGTAGCGGTAGATCGCGGACGACACCATCCCCATGTCCCGGGCGACCGCCCGCAGCGAGAGGTCGGCGCCGTCGCTGGCGAGGTGGCGGCGGGCCACCGCCTTGATCTCGTCGATCATCTCGGCGCGGACCCGGGCGCGGATCGAGGAAGCCGGCATGCCTGCACTCTGCCACGGAACAGAGCGCCAATCAAAATAGAGAGCACTGCTCTTGACTTGGTCGATCGGGTCGGCGATGCTGGACGCAGCTCGACGAGAGCAGTGCTCTCTATTCGGTCTCCTGCTTCGAAAGGTTCTCCCATGTCGCTGCACGTGATCGTCGGTGCCGGCCCGGTCGGCACCGCCACCGCCCACCACCTCGCCGAGCGGGGCGAGCAGGTCCGGCTCGTCACCCGCCGGGGCACCGGCCCCGTCGACCCGGCGATCGAACGGATCGCCGCCGACGCCGCCGACACCGACCGGCTGACCGCCCTCACCGACGGGGCGGTCGCGCTCTACAACTGCGCCAACCCCGCCTACCACCGGTGGGCCACCGACTGGCCGCCGCTGGCCGGCGCGCTGCTCACCACCGCCGGGCGCACCGGCGCGGTGCTCGCCACCGTCGGCTGCCTCTACGGCTACGGCCCGGTCGACGCGCCGATGACCGAGGACACCCCGCTCGCCGCCACCGGCACCAAGGGGCGGGTCCGCAACCGGATGTGGACCGAGGCGCTCGCCGCCCACCGCGCCGGCCGGGCCCGGACCACCGAGGTACGCGGCTCGGACTACCTCGGCGCCGAGGGCAACTCCCTACTGCCGCTGGTGCTGCCGAAGGTGCTCGCCGGCCAGCGGGTCCTCCTGCCGGTGAACTGGGACGCCCCGCACACCTGGACGTACGTCGGGGACGTGGTGCGTACCCTGGTCGCCGCCGCGACCGACGAGCGGGCCTGGGGACACGCCTGGCACGTGCCGAGCGGCCCGCCCGTCAGCGTCCGCGAGGTGGCCGTCCGGGCGGCCGAACTGGCCGACGCCCCGCCGCCGAAGCTGACCCGGCTGCCCTACCCGCTGCTCTGGCTCGGTGGCCTGACCGACCCGTTCGCCCGCGAGCTGCGGGAGACCGCGCACCAGTTCGCCCGGCCGTTCGTGATGGACTCGACCCGGGCCACCACCGTCCTCGGCATCACCCCGACCCCGCTGGACGAGGCGCTGACCGCCGCCGTCCGCACCCTCACCGACGCCCTCGGGACGCCCACCCCGGCGGGCGCGGCCCACTGACCGCCGCCGGTCCGCCCGCCCGCATGGTCGGGTCGGGGCGGGTCAGCGGCGCGGTGCCGGGCCCAGCGCCGCCACCAGCACCGCGACCAGGGTGAGCGTCGCACCGGCCAGGGTGGCCGGGCCCGGGTGCGACGCCGACGTCGGCAGCACCACGTCCAGCACGACGGCCCCCACGACCTGGCCGGCGATGGTGGCCAGCCCCAGCAGCAGGACCCCGGTGAACCGGACGATCGCCGCCGCGACCGTGATGAAGACGATGCCGATCGGGCCACCCAGATAGAGCCACGGCTCGGTCGGCAGCGCGCCATTGGGAGCACCCCGGACCGCCAGGTCCACACCGAAGGTGATCAGCAGGGCCACCGTACCGACGGCGAAGTTGACCAGAGTGGCGGTGAGCGCACTGTCCGAAGCCGCCCGGACCAGCCCGTTGACCGCCTGCTGCCAGGCCAGCCCCAACCCGGCCAGCAACGGCAGCAGGGCCAGCGCCAGGGTGCCCGGGTCGCCGAGCCGGTCACCGACCGCCAGCAGCACGGCCAGCACGGTCAGCACCGCACCGGCCAGCCGGGAGACGGTCACCGGCTGCCGCCCGCCCGGCCCGATCCCCGCCCGGTCCACCGCCAGGCTGCTGGCCGACTGCCCGGCCACCACCGCCACGGTGAACACCGCCACGCCGAGCGCCCCGATGGTGAGGCCCTGGGTGGCGACCAGGAACGCCCCGCACACCCCGCCCAGCAACTGCCAGGGGCGCAGCGCCCCGGACCGCAGCGCCCCACGCAGGTCGGCCAGCCCACGCCGCCCCCCGGGCAGGGCCGGGACCAGCACCAGCAGCACCAGCAACCCCAGGCCGAAGGAAACCACCGCGGCGGCGATGCCGTCGGCCAGGCGTACGCCCAGCTCGCCGTTGATCCGGGACTGGACGGCCACGCCGACGCCGGCGGCGGTGGCCAACCCGATGCCGGCGATCCGACGGGCGGCGGGCAGGACGGGAGGGGCGGCGGTGCCGGAAACGGTCACTCCTGCTCTGCCAGGGGCCTGCCGTCGAAGTCCACCGCCGAGTAGAGGGCCAGCTTCTCCAGCCGGTGGTACGAGTCGATCACCCGGATCGTGCCGCTCTTGGACCGCATCACGATCGACTGGGTGTACGCCCCACCGGCCTGGTACCGCACCCCGCGCAGCAGGTCACCGGAGGTCACCCCGGTCGCCACGAAGAAGCAGTTGTCCCCGGTGACCAGGTCGTCGGTGCCGAGCACCCGGTCCAGGTCGTGCCCGGCGGCGAGCGCCTTCTCCCGCTCCTGCGCGTCCTGCGGCCAGAGCTTCGCCTGCATCGCCCCGCCCATGCACTTGAGCGCGCACGCCGAGATGATCCCCTCCGGGGTGCCGCCGATGCCCATCAGCACGTCGACGCCCGACTCGCCCCGGGCGGCGGCGATCGACCCGGCGATGTCGCCGTCGGAGATGAACCGGATGCCCGCCCCGGTGCGCCGGATCTGCCCGACCAGGTCGTCGTGCCGGGAGCGGTCCAGCACGCAGACGGTGACCTCGGCCACCTCGGTGCCCTTGACCTTGGCGATCCGCCGGATGTTCTCCGCCGGGCCGGCCTCGATGTCCACCACGTCGGCGTACTCCGGGCCGACGGCCAGCTTCTCCATGTAGAAGACGGCGCTCGGGTCGAACATCGCCCCCCGCTCCGAGACGGCCAGCACGGCGAGCGCGTTGGGCATGCCCTTGCTCATCAGCGTGGTGCCGTCGACCGGGTCCACCGCCACGTCCACCTCGGGACCGGTGCCGTCGCCCACCTGCTCGCCGTTGAACAGCATCGGCGCGTTGTCCTTCTCGCCCTCGCCGATCACCACGATGCCACGCATCTGGATCGAGTTGATCAGCTTGCGCATGGCGTCGACTGCTGCCCCGTCGCCACCCTCCTTGTCGCCCCGGCCGACCCACCGGCCGGCGGCCATCGCCGCGGCCTCGGTGACCCGGACCAGGTCGAGGGCGAGATTGCGGTCGAGATCCTGCGGGACCCGCGTCCTGGTGTTCGTCATGGCGGCTTCCTCCTCGCGACGGTGCGGGGTGGGCCGGCGGGACGCAGGTCGCCCCCTGCCGGCTGTGTCGCTGATCCTCACACGATGCCAGGTCCGGGGACGGGGCGGGGCGATGGTGGGCGGGATCGCCCCACCGGGCGGCTGCGAGAATGGGCCGGTGGAAGCCGCACAGCCTGCCGACCGCGTACCCGCCGACCCGACCCCGCCGGACGGCCGGCCGCCGGTGCCCCCGGCCGCCGACGACGCACCCACCGGGTCCGCGCCCGGCGCGGGTGCCACGGCCGGCGGGGACCCGGAGCCGGCGCTCGTCGCCGGGGACCCCGGGCCGGCGCCGGCCGCCGGGGACGGGTCGCCGGGCCGGGCCGCGACGGCGCGTCCCGGACGCCCGGAGCGGCCCCGCTCCGAGCGTTCGCCCAAGGACATGGCCCTGTCGCTGCTGGTGCTGCTGGTGCCGATCGCCCTGCTGCTCGCCTTCTACCGGGGCTTCCTCGGCGGCGAGCAGCCCACCACGGTCGACGCCGCCCCCGCCTACGAGCAGGCCCGCGCCGCGAACGTCTTCCCGGTCGCCGAGCCGTCCGGGCTCGGCGACGGCTGGCGTACGGTCAGCGCCAGCTTCCGTACCGTCGACGACGGTGCGAACCTGCGGGTGGGGTATCTCACCCCGGAGGGGCGGGGCGCCCAGTTGGTGCAGAGCAACGTGCCGCCGGAGCGGCTGATCCCCGCCGAGCTGACCGCCGAGGGGCAGCCGCAGGGGCCGGCCGACCTGGGCGGGGCGAACTGGCAGCGGTACACCGGGCGGGGCAACGAGCAGGCCCTGGTGCTCCTCGAACCGGACCGTACGGTGATCGTGGTGGGGGACGCCCGCGACAACGAGCTGCGTGAGCTGGCCGGCGCGCTGCGCTGACCGGCGGCGGCACGGTGACCCGTGCCGGGGGGATTGCGGAAGGCGACGTCCGGGAACAGAAGGGACACGACCCCGGGCCGGCCCGACCGGGCGGGGACCGTGCGCCGCGCGGGAAGTGTCACGCCCGCGACGGCACGCCCCCGGTGCCCGCCGGGGGTCGGACGACCCGACTGGAGAACCTGACGTGACCATTCGACGTTTCAGTACGGCGGTCTTCGCCGCAGCGCTGCTCACCCCCGGCCTGGCCGCCTGCAACAACTCCGGCACCGGCGAGGCGGGGACCTCCGCGTCCCCGTCGGTCTCCGGCAGCGTCGCCCCGGGCAGCGCCTCGCCCGGCACCTCCGAGGCCAAGCAGGCCCTGCTGAACTCCACCAACGAGATCCGCAACGGCAACTTCCGGTTCACCATGAGCGGGGTGGGGTCGACCGCCGAGGGGCAGGTGCACCAGCCCAGCCAGAGCGCCCAGATGAAGCTGAGCATCGGTGACGCGTCGTCGGACCTGATGATGAACCTGGATCTGATCCACGCCAAGCCGGACAGCTGGGTCAAGCTCGACCTGGGCGGCAAGTCCGCCAGCAGCATCCCGGGTGCGCAGAAGCTCAACCTCGGCAAGTACCAGCACCTCGACCAGACCCGGATCAAGGGCAACAAGTCGCTCGGGTTCGACTTCGAGAAGCTCGACCCGGCCGGCAGCGCCGTGCTGACCCAGGGCATCACCGAGGTCCGGCAGACCGGCGAGGGCAGCTACGCCGGCACCCTGGACGTGTCGAAGGCCGCCGAGGCCGGTTCCGTCGACCAGACGCTGATCAGCGCCCTGGGCGCGCAGGCGCAGTCGGTGCCGTTCACCGCGAAGCTCGACCCGCAGGGCCGGCTCAGCGAGCTGGTGCTCCAGATCCCGGCCGCCGGCCAGAGCGCCGCGCAGGACATCAAGATCACCTACTCGGACTACGGCAGCGCCACCGCCGCCCAGAAGCCCGCCGCCGACCAGGTGGTCGAGGCACCGCAGGAGTTCTACAACCTGTTCAGCTGAGCCGGCGCACCGACGGCGGGGCGGCCCCGGGGCCGCCCCGCCGTCGTCGTGTCCGCCCCGCGCCGCGCGCTGCGGTCAGCCCCGGCTCAGAGCAGTTCCAGGTAGTCGTTGACCCGGTCGTAGGCCACCGTCAGCAGGGTCAGCGGCTCGTCCGAGGCGGCCAGCAGCCGGCGGCACGCGGCGATGTTCGCGCCGGTCGACGGCCCCGCGCCGATGCCCTCGGACTCCATCAGCCGGCGCATCCCGTCGATCGCGTCCGCCTCGCTCACCGTGACCATCTCGTCGATGATCCCGGTGTTGAGCACCGGCGGGATCATGCCGATGGACAGCCCCTGGATGCGGTGCGGGACGAACACGTCGGCGAACATGTCGCACCCCTCCGGCTGCACGCCGAGGATGCGCAGCCCGCCCTGGTGCTGCCGGAGCACCTCGCCGATGCCGGTCAGGTGACCGCCGGTGCCGATGCCGGCCACGTAGCAGTCCACCCGGGTGCCGTCCAGGTCCGCGATGATCTCGCGGACGGTGGTCAGCCGGTGGATCTCCGGGTTGGCCGGGTTGGCCGCCTGGTTGAGCATCACGTACTCGGGGTGCTCGAACTGGATCTCGGTGGCCAGCTCACCGTGCGAGTTGTTGCCCCGGGTGCTGTCCGAGAGCCGGACCTCCACCCCGAAACTGGCCAGCAGGCGACGCTTCGACTCGCTGTAGTTGTCCGGGATGACCAGCACCACCCGGTAGCCGAGCACGGCGGCGGCGATCGCGATCCCCATCCCGGTGTTACCGCCGGTCGGCTCCAGGATGGTCTGCCCGGAGCCCGGCTTGAGCAGGCCCTCCCGCTCCGCCGCCCGGATCATGTTCAACGCGATGCGCATCTTGTGGCTGCCGCCCGGATTGTTCAGCTCCAGCTTGAGCAGGATCTCCCCGGGCAGGTCGGCGGTGAGCCGGCTGAGCCGCACCAGCGGGGTGCCCCCCACGGTGTCCAGGATCGAGTCACGGATGCCCATCTCAGCCTACCTCCGCCGTACGCCGGTCCGGGCCGGGCAGGAAACGCAGCTCGGTGTACTCGCCGTCGACGCACCGGAACAACCGGGCCTCCCGGACTCCGGTGTCGTCGATGCCGACCACCAACTGCTCCAGCGTCGGATAGAGCGGCACCCCGTCGACCAGGGCGTTGCGCCGGTCCTCGTCGCTGAAGTAGGCCCGCCCGTTGGGGTGCGAGTGGTAGAGCACCACCACCGGATCGTCCACGTCGAGGTTGTCCTCCAGGTACATCAGATCGGCCGGGGCCAGCACGTAGCCGGTGGTGGCGGTGCGCGGGAACCGGACCGGGTCCTGGCGGTGCATCTCGTCGGCCGTGTTGCGGGCCGCGTGCACCCGCCCGCTGGCGTGCACGAAACCGCACGCCTCGCCGGGGTAGGCGACCCGGGCGTGCTCGTAGATCGTGTCGAGGGTGGACCCGTCGAGCGTCGCCCCGTCGTCCGGGGTCACCGGCGCGGGCGTCGCCGCCGACCCGCCCCCGGTGGCCTTCTTGGTCAGCCCGAACGCGGCCAGCATCACCACCGCGAGGACCACCGCCAGGGCCGGCAGCGTGGCGTTCTCCAGCAGCGCCGACCCGAACAGCGCCACCACCGGGAAGAGCACGAAGACGTACGACACCAGGACCGCGTCGACGTGCTGGAGCAGGTAGAAGTAGGCGGCGAAGCCGATCACCGAGCCGACCAGGCCGAGGTAGAGCACGCCGGTCAGCGATCGGCCGGAGATCGCGCCCAGGTCGGGCCGCTCGACGAACGCCCCGAGCACCACCAGCCCCACCGCGCCGAGCCCGATCGGCAGGGTCTCCTGGGTGAGCACGTGCACCGTGCCGCCGTAGCGGGCCATCACCGCGTACGTCAGGGCGTGCATGACCGCGGCGAGCAGCACGGCGGCCGGGGCGAGCACGCCCCGGGCGCTGATCCCGGCGGTCAGCTGGACGATGCCGACCAGGCAGCCGAGCCCGACCACGACGCCGGCCCACTGCGTCCAGCTCACCGAGATCCGCGAGATCAGCACCGAGAAGAGCAGCAGGAAGACCACGACCGACGAGAAGATCAACGCCGCCAGGCCGGAGCTGATGTGCTGCTCGCCGTAGTTGATCAGCGCGTACGGGACGGCGATGTAGACCACCGCGATGAACGGCACCACCCAGCGCCGGCCCGGCGGCGGCAGCAGCGACACCCCCGGCGCGGCGAGGCAGACGGCGAGCAGGAACGGGAAGGCCACCAGGAAGCGCAACCCGGCCGCGGTGATCGGCGGCAGCGTCTCCACACTCATCTTCATGCCGTACCAGGTGGTGCCCCAGATCAGGCACACCAGCAGGTAGAGCAGCCCGAGCTGCCAGCGGCCGGCGCGGGCGCCGGTGTGGTTCGTCATGTCATCTCCTGGTCACGCGAAGCCGAACTCGTCGAGCGCCCGCCAGAGTTGCTGGAGGTTGTAGAGGACCGTCTCGTTCCCGCAGGTGTCGATGATCCGGAGCCGCTCGTCGGTGCCGGGGCGGTTCACCGCGCACCGGACCCGCCGGTCGTCGCGCTCCAGGACCACCACCGGACGGTGCTGGCCGGTGCTGGTCACCAGGTCGACCTCGATCGAGGCGAGGCCGGTGCCGTGCACCTCGACCACACCCTCGCAGACCGGCACGACGCCGAAGACCCGGACGTTGCACTCGCCGGAGGTGCCCTGGTACTGGTTGAGCAGCCGGACCCGGCGGTGGCTCGGCACGTCGGTGGTGACGATGATCCCGGGGCCGATCAGCACGTCGTCGCCGACCGTCACCGCGCCGAGGATGCGGGCGAACGCGCCGACCTCGACCCGGTCGCCGAGCCGGGGGTGCCGCCGGCCGCTGGGGTTGTCGGCGATGCCCCGCGCGCCGAGCACGACCCCCTGGAGGATGTACGCGTCGTCGCCGATCTCGGTGGTCTCGCCGATCACCGTGCCGAGCCCGTGGTCGATGATCAGTCGTCGCCCGATGCCGGCGGCCGGGTGGATCTCCACGCCGGTACGGACCTTCGCGGCCTCGGAGACCCGGCGGGCCACGGCGAGCCGGACGTCCCCGCCCAGCGGGGTGTCCCCGGCCCGGTGGACGGCGTGCGCCACCCGGTAGGCGAGGGTCGCCCGGTAGGCGACGTAACTGTCCCAGACGTACTGCCACGATCCGCCGGCGGCCGGGTCCCGGCGGGCCAGCGCGAGCAGGTCCTCCGTGGCGAGTTCGCAGATGGCGCGCAGCCGTTGCGGGGTCAGCAGCGCCTGGGTCACCGCCGGGGACGCCTCGGCCTCGACGAGGCGGACGACCTCCTGGCGCAGCAGCGGCCCGAGGGCATCGGTCGACGCGGGGTCGGCCGGCGGCGGTGTGCCGCCCGGGGGAGTGGCCGGTCCGGACGCGGCGCGGGGGGCCGGTACGCGCTGCCCCGTGCCGTTCGAGCCCGCGGCTGCGTGCAACGACGACTCCATGCGGCTCCCGCTCCCCGTTCTGCTTGGAACCGTCTCCTTCGGCGGCTCGAGTGAGGTGACACTCGGTGCGGCGTCACGCCTCGGAAGCGGACCTGGCCGCAGAGCGGGCAGGTGCGGTGCCAGATCGTAGTCACAGCCCCCCGCTAACGTGACGATGGAATATTGCTCAAGTCAGTGGCTGAGGGAAATAGCCAATCCTCAGTCCATTGGGGGGAGAGCATGAACGCGGAAGAGTTGGCCGCTCAGCTCGGTGCGTGGAAGGACGACCAGACCCGGCTCTACCGCGGGCTGGCCGAGCAGCTGCGGCTGCTGATCCGGCTCGGATCGCTGCCCCCGGGCAGTGAACTGCCCCCGGAACGCCGGCTCGCCGTGGCGCTGGCCGTCAGCCGGACGACCATCGCCCAGGCGTACAGCCTGCTCAAGGACGAGGGCTGGCTGGTCAGCCTCCAGGGCAGCGGGACCCGGGTGGCGCATGCCCAACCCGCCGTCGCGCCTCCCGCCGACTACGGCGCGGCGGCGAGCGGCTTCATCGCCGACGTCGTCCGCGACCGGGTGCGTACCGTCGACCTGACCGTCCCGTCGCCCCCGCCCGGCCCGTGGCTGATGACGGCGATGGCCCGGCTGCCCGCCCTGGCCGCCGCCGCGCTGCCCGGCCGGGTGTACGAACCGGCCGGCTACCCCGCGCTGCGGGACCGGATCGCCGGCAAGCTGACCGCCGACGGCCGGGTGACCGCCGCCGAGGAGGTGATCGTCACCAACGGCGCGACCCAGGCGCTGTCCCTGCTGGCGGGGGTGCTGACCCGGCGGGGCGACACCGTGCTGGTCGAGGAGCTGACCTGCCCGACGGTGCTGGCATCGCTGCGGACCGCCGGGTTGCGGCTGGTCGTCGTGCCGATCGAGCGGGAGGGCGCCGACCCGCAGGCGGTCGAGGCGGCCGTCCGCCGGTACGAACCCTCCTTCATCTACGTCATCCCGACATACCACAACCCGACCGGGTGGACGATGACCGAGCGTCGGCGCGCGGCGCTGGCCTCCATCGCCCGCCGGTACGGGGTGCCGCTGGTGGAGGACCTCACCCTCGCCGACACCCGGATCGACGGCCCGCTCCCGCCGCCGCCGATCGGCGCGTACGCCCCCGGCGCGCAGATCTACACGGTCGGCAGCCTCAGCAAGGTCTGCTGGCCGGGGCTGCGGATCGGCTGGCTGATCGGCCCCCGCCGCGAGCTGCAACGGATCGTGCACCTGCGGGCCATGTACGACCTGGGCTGCCCGCTGCCCACCCAACTGCTCGCCGTCGAACTCCTCGACGACCTGCCGCAGATCCGCCTCGAACGGCAGCGGGAACTGCTCGGCCGCCGCGACGCCCTGCTCGCCGCCCTCGCCGAACACCTGCCGCAGTGGCGGCACGAGTCACCCCACGGCGGGCTCAGCGTCTGGTGCGCCACCCCCCGGCCGCTGCAACAGCTCAACCACGTCGCCCAGCACCACGGCATGCAGTTGATGCTCGGTTCGCACTTCGCCGTGGGGGCACGCTCCTACCTGGACCACGTCCGCCTGCCCTTCACCCTCGACGAGGCGGAGCTGGTCGAGGTGGTCAAGCGGCTGGCCGGCTACTGGGCCGAGGCCGGGCGTGGCTAGTCTCACCGTGCGCGACGATCGGTAGTACGCTGCGCCCCCATGGGCATCTCCCACCACGGACGCACCGAGCGTCTCGACCTCGCCGACCCGTCCCTGCGCGAGTGGACCAGCCGAGTGGTGCACGTCGATCCCGAACGTGGCATCGTGCTGGACCGCTCCGCCTTCTACCCCGGTGGCGGCGGCCAGCCGCCGGACCACGGCGTGCTGCTGTGGCAGGGGGTGCAGACCCGGATCGTCGGCACCCACAAGGGTGACGACCTCTATCTGATCCCCGCCGAGGGCGACCCGGTGCCGCCGGTCGGCGCCGAGGTCCAGGGCGCGATCGAGGACGAGCGTCGGTTCACCCTGATGCGCACCCACTCCGGGCTGCACGTGCTCTGCGGCGTGGTGTTCCGCGACTTCGGCGCGCTGGTGACGGGCGGCAACATGGAGCCGGGCGAGGCCCGGATGGACTTCAACCTGCCGCAGCCCCCCGAGGGCTTCAAGGGCCTGCTCGAAGAGGCGGTCAACAAGGAACTCGCCACCGACCGGCGGGTCTCCGTGCGGGTGCTGCCCCGCGACGAGGCGCTGGCCATCCCCGACATCGTCCGCACCCAGACCAACCTCATCCCGCCGGACGAGCAGGAGGTCCGGATCGTCGACATCGAGGGTCTCGACGTGCAGGCCGACGGCGGCACCCACGTCGCGTCCATCGGGCAGGTCGGGCGGATCCAGGTGGTCAAGGTGGAGAGCAAGGGCAAGCAGAACCGCCGGGTCCGCATCCGCCTGGTCAGCTGACCCCGGGTCAGGCCTCGGCGGCCGGTCGGGCGGCGTCGATCCGGGCGCGGGCACCGTCGAGGGAGCGTTGGCAGGCGGCGGCGAGCCGCTCGCCGCGCTCCCACAGCGCCAGCGACTCCTCCAGCGACGTGCCGCCGGCCTCCAACCGCTCCACCACCTGGGCCAGCTCGGCCCGGGCCTGCTCGTAGCTGAGCTGCTCGTCGGGTTTCCGATCGCTCATCTCGTCCTCCTCATCGCTCGACGGTCGCGGTCAGCTCGCCCTCGGCGAGGCGTATCCGCAGCGGGTCGCCGCCGGCCACCTCGCCGGCCGCCCGGACCACGTGCCCGTCGGCCCGCTGCACGATGGCGTAGCCCCGGTCGAGGGTGGCGGCGGGGGAGAGCGCCCGCAGCCGGGCCAGGGTGTGCCGCAGGTCGGCGGTGGCCGCGTCGAGCCGGTGGTCGAGGCTGCGGCCGGCCCGGTCCCGCAACGCGGACACCTCGGCCGCCCGCTGCTCGACCATCACCTGCGGCCGGGCCAGCACAGGCCGGGACCGCAGCAGGGTCAGCCGGTGCGACTCCCGGTCGACCAGGTTGCGGACCGCCCGCTCCAGCCGGGAACGGGCCTGGCCGATCAGCCGCACCTCGTCGGCCAGGTCGGGCACGACCCGCTTGGCGGCGTCCGTCGGGGTGGAGGCGCGGACGTCGGCCACGTAGTCGACCAGCGGGGCGTCCGTCTCGTGGCCGATCGCGCTCACCACCGGGGTACGGCAGGCGAAGACCGCCCGGCACAGCGCCTCGTCGGAGAAGGGCAGCAGATCCTCGATGCCGCCGCCGCCCCGGGCCAGGATGATCACGTCGATGCTCTCGTCGGCGTCGAGGACCCGCAGCGCGTCGACGATCTGCGACACCGCGCCCGGCCCCTGCACGGCCACGTTGACCGTGCGGAACTCCACCGCCGGCCAGCGCCGCCGGGCATTGGTCAGCACGTCCCGCTCGGCGGCGGACGCCCGACCGGTGATCAGACCGATCCGCTGCGGCAGGAACGGCGGCCGGCGCTTGCGGGCCCGGTCGAACAGCCCCTCGGCGGCGAGCAGCTTCTTGAGCTTCTCCAGCCGGGCCAGCAACTCACCCAGCCCCACCTGGCGGATCTCGTCGGCGCGCAGGCTCAGCGTGCCCCGCGCGGCATAGAACTCCGGCTTGGCGTGCAGCACCACCCGGGCACCCTCGCGCAGCTCCGGCGCGCCCGAGTCGAGGACGTCCCGGTTGGTGGTGACGGTGAGGCTGAGGTCGGCCGACGGGTCGCGCAGGGTGAGGAAGACCGTGCCCGCCCCGGGGCGGCGGCTGATCTGCGCCACCTGCCCGTCGACCCAGACCCAGCCGAGCTTGGCGATCCAGGCGCCGACCTTCTGGCTGACCACCCGGACCGGCCAGGGTTCCTCGGGGGTGCTGCGGGGGGCGTCGGTCACCCGCCCACCCTACGGTCCACCTCCGACGACCCGGGGCAGCCCCGACCGCCCGTGCCGCGCGTCCCGGCGTACCCCCGCTGTGGTACGGGTCGCAGCTCCTGCCGGTGGAGATGCCGGCACGTACGATGGGCGGGTGACCGAGGCTGAGGCGACCCCCAAGACCGGCAAGCGCGTGCTCCTGGCCAAGCCCCGCGGCTACTGCGCCGGGGTGGACCGGGCGGTGCAGACCGTCGAGGAGGCGCTGAAGCTCTACGGCGCGCCGATCTACGTCCGCAAGCAGATCGTGCACAACAAGCACGTGGTGCAGACCCTGGAGGCGCGGGGCGCGATCTTCGTGGAGGAGAACGAGGAGGTGCCCGAGGGCGCCACCGTCATCTTCTCCGCGCACGGCGTCGCCCCCGAGGTGTACGAGCAGGCCAGGGCCCGGTCGCTGCGGGCGATCGACGCGACCTGCCCGCTGGTGACCAAGGTGCACCAGGAGGCCAAGCGGTTCGCCGCCGAGGACTACGACATCCTGCTGATCGGTCACGAGGGGCACGAGGAGGTCATCGGCACCGCCGGGGAGGCCCCCGCCCACATCCAGCTCGTCGACGGCCCCGACGACGTCGACCGGATCACCGTGCGCGACCCGAACAAGGTCGTCTGGCTCTCCCAGACCACGCTGTCGGTGGACGAGACGCTGGAGACGGTGGCCCGGCTCAAGACCCGGCTGCCGCTGCTCCAGTCGCCGCCCAGCGACGACATCTGCTACGCCACCTCCAACCGGCAGCACGTGGTCAAGGAGATCGCCCCCGACTGCGACGTGGTGATCGTGGTCGGCTCGCGCAACTCGTCCAACTCGGTACGCCTGGTCGAGGTGGCCGTGGACGCCGGGGCCCGCGCCGGGCACCTGGTCGACTTCGCCCACGAGATCGACGACGCCTGGCTGGCCGACGCCCGGACGGTGGGGCTGACCTCCGGCGCGAGCGTGCCCGACGAACTGGTCCACGAGGTGCTGGCCCACCTGGCCGCGCGGGGCTTCACCGACGTCGACGAGGTGGTCACCGCCAACGAGCGGCTGACCTTCTCGCTGCCGCAGGAACTCAAGCGCGACATGAAGGCCGCCGCCCGCGGCTGACCTGGACCGGGGCGGGCGGGGATCGTCCTCGTCGCGCTGACCCGGCACGGGGCGGTGCGCCGACCGGGGCCGGCGTCGGCGTGTCCGTCGGTGGCCTGCCGGCACCGGTGTCCGTCGGCGGCGGGTTCCCGACGGACGGAACGGATCACGGGTGGGGCGCGTCCCAGTGGGTATGAGAACTCCTCGGATGGCGGTCGTCGTGCTGCTGGCCGCCGGTGTGGCGCTCGCCGGCTGTGGTGACGGTGCCGACGTCACCGGCCCGCCGGCCACGCCGACCGGTTCCCCGACCCCCACGGCCACCCCGTCGGACACCGTCACCCCGTCGGACACCGTGCCGCCGGCATCGGTGGCCCCGTCCGCACCACCGGCCGGGTCGGTGCCGCCCGGCGGGGTGAAGCCGCCACCCGGCGGCCCGCGGCTGCCGCCCGGTCCGGGCGCGACGGAGCTGACCGGCACCGTCGAGGCGGGGGTCGAGCCGGGGTGCCTGCTGCTCGACGGTCACCAGTTGGTCGGCGGCCCCACCGACGTGCTCGTGAAGGGAGCCCGGGTCACCGTCACCGGCCGGGCCCAACCCGACCTGATGAGCACCTGCCAGCAGGGCGTCCCGTTCCTGGTGGAATCCGCCCGCCGCTCCTGACCCGCCCGCCCACGCCCGTCCGGACGCCGCGATGTCACCGGAAGGGTGGTATCCGGTCGCTCCGATACCGCTACACCGGCGACAGTGCGCCCGCCCGGGGCGGCCCGCGTCAGGGGCGGTCGTCGGTGGGGAGGAGTTCGGGGGCCTGGGGTTGTCGGGGGGCCAGCTCCACCTGGGCCGGGACGGTCAGCTCCTGGTCGGAGACGCCCAGCTCGGCCAGCTTGCGCGCGCTGACCAGGACCCGGGCCTCCAGCGACCCGACCGCCCGGTTGTACGCCGTCACCGCGCCGCCGAGCGAGCTGCCGAGCTTGCCGACGTGGTCGCCCAGGGTGGACAGTCGGCCGTACAGCTCGCGGGCGAGCGCGTGCACCGCCACCGCGTTGCGGGCCAACGCCTCCTGCCGCCACGAGTACGCCACCGTCCGCAGCAGCGCGACCAGGGTCGCCGGGGTGGCCAGCACCACGTTGCGGGCGAACGCGTGCTCCAGCAGCGTCGGGTCACGCTGCAACGCCACGTCCAGGAACGGGTCGGCCGGCACGAACAGCACCACGAACTCCGGGCTGTCGTCGAACGCGGCCCAGTAGGTCTTCGCGGCCAGCGCGTCGACGTGCCCGCGCAGGTGCTTCGCGTGCCGGTCGAGGTGGGTGTCCCGGCCGCGTTCGTCGCGTGCCTCCATCGCCGTCAGGTAGGCGTCGAACGGCGCCTTGGCGTCCACCACCACCGTCCGCCCGCCGTGCAGCCGGACCACCAGGTCGGGGCGGACCCCCTGGTGGTCGGTGGCGGCGGTGACCTGCTCACTGAAGTCGCAGTGCTCCAGCATGCCGGCCGCCTCGACGATCCGGCGGAGCTGGTGCTCGCCCCAGCGTCCGCGCACCTGCGGGGCGCGCAGCGCGGCGACCAGCTGCTTGGTCTCGGTGCGCAGCTCACCGGAGACGGCCCCCATCGAACGGACCTGTTCGCGCAGCTCGGCGTAGGCGTCGACGCGGTCGCGTTCCAGCTCGCCGACCCGTTGCTCGTAGCGGCGCAGGGTGTCGTGCAGCGGGGCCACCGCGCGGGCCACCGCCTCCTGGGACTGGGCGGTGGCCTCGTAGCTCAGCGCCCGCATCGACTGTTCGAGCCGGCCCTCGCCCTCCCGGGTGGCGGCGAGGGTGGCCTCCAGCCGGGCGATCTCGGTGGCCGACCGGGAGCGGGCGGCGTACCAGCCGACCGCCCCGCCGGCGGCGAGGCAGACCACCACCACGGCCAGCGTCGAGAAGTCCATCACCAGAGCTTGCCAAACAGGTACGACTCGACGCCCCCGGGTACGTTCGGAGAATGGAATTTCTGCTCGTGCTCATCCTGGTCGCCATGCTGGCCGGTGGTTTCGTCTGGTGGCGGCGGGAGAAGGCGGCCCGGGAGGCGCGCAGCCTCGCCGACGTACGCGCCGACGCCCAACGCTGGTACGAACGCCTCGGCGGCCAGGTGATGAACCTGCACGGCGACGACCCGGCGGTACGCCAGGCGCTGGTCGACGCGGGTGAGCGGTACAACGCGGCGGGCAGCCAGTTGGAGCAGGCCCGTACGGTGCACCAGTTCCGGCTGGCCCGGGAGACCGCGTTGGAGGGGCTCGCCTACGCACGGGCGGCCCGGGTGGCGCTCGGCCTGGACCCGGGCCCGGAGCTGCCCCCGCTGGCCGCCGCGCAGGGGGCCGGGGAGATCACCCGGGAGCGCCAGGTGGACGTGCAGGGGCAGACGTTCAGGGCCGGCCCGCAGCCCGGCCGGGACACCCCGTACTACTACCCGGGCGGGCGTTACCAGGGCCGGCCGGTGCCGGCCGGCTGGTACTCGACGCCGTGGTGGAAGACCGCGTTGGGGGCGGGCGTCGGGGTGGTGGGCGGGATGCTGATCGCCGACGCGCTCTTCTCGCCGGCCTTCGCCGACCCGGGGTACGACGCCGGCTACCAGGAGGGCTTCGGCGACGGTGCGGACTTCGGCGGCGACTTCGGCACCGCCGGGGATGCCGGCGGCGACTTCGGCACCGCCGGTGACTTCGGCGGCGGTGACTTCGGTGGCGGTGGGTTCGGCGGGGGCGACTTCGGTGGTGGGGACTTCGGGGGCGGCGACTTCTGAGCCGACGCCGTCGGTCGGTGGGCGGCCCGCCCCGCAGGCGCGGCCGCCGTCCCGGCCGGTACCGCCACGAAGGCCCCTGCCACGAAGGCCCGCCGCAACGGCCCCTGCCACCGCCTGTGGCGGCGGCAGGGGCGGGCGTCCGTCAGCCGGTGTTGCGCATCCCGGCGGCGATGCCGTTGACCGTGGTGAGCAGGGCGCGTTCCAGCGCCGTACCGTCGCTGGGGGCGCGTCGGCCGCCCGGCGCGGTGACCACCGCCCGGCCGGCGGCGCCGGAGTCCCGGTACTGCCGCAGCAGCGCCACCTGGAGGTGGTGCAGCGGCTCCAGGTAGGTGTCGCGCACCGCCAGGGTGCGCTGGAGCACCGGCGAGTTCTCCAGCAGGGCCGGCGACGAGGTGACCGCCAGCACCTCCTGCTTGGTCAGCTCGTACTCCTGCTCGATCTTGTCGAAGATCGGGTGCAGTTCCTCGGGGACCAGCGTCTCCACGTACCGGCGGGCGATGCTGAGGTCGGTCTTGGTCAGCATCATCTCCACGTTCGACAGGAACGTGCGGAAGAAGTGCCAGTTGCGGTGCATCTCGGCCAGCACGTCCTCCAGGCCGGCCGCGCGGGCGGCGGCGAGGCCGGAGCCGACCCCGAACCAGCCGGGCACGATCTGCCGGGTCTGCGTCCAGCCGAACACCCACGGGATGGCCCGCAGGCCGCCCAGGCCGGCCCCGGTGTTCGGCCGCTTCGCCGGCCGGGAGCCGATGTTCAGCGCGCCGAGCAGCTCGGTGGGCGTGGACGCCCAGAAGTACGCCGGCAGGTCCGGGTCCTCCACCAGGCCCCGGTACGACCGGAAGGCCGACTCGGAGACCACGTCCATCGCCGCGTCCCAGCGTTCCAACTGCTCGGCGGGCTGCCGGGGGGCGGTGTGCAGCAGCGTCGCCTGGAGCACCGCGGCCACGGTCAGCTCCAGGTTCTCCCGGGCCAGCGCCGGCAGGGTGTACTTGTCGGAGATGACCTCACCCTGCTCGGTCACCTTGATCGCGCCGTCCAGGGTGCCGTACGGCTGGGCCAGGATCGCCTCGTGGGTGGGGCCGCCGCCGCGCCCGACGGTGCCGCCCCGGCCGTGGAACAACCGCAGGTGTACGCCGTGCTGGGCGGCCACGTCCCGCAGCGCCCGCTGGGCCCGGTGGATGGACCACTGGCTGGTGGTGATGCCGGCCTCCTTGTTGGAGTCGGAGTAGCCCAGCATCACCTCCTGCACGTCGCCCCGGGCCGCGACCAGCGCCCGGTAGGCCGGCAGGGAGAGCAGTTCGTTGAGCATCTCGCCGCCGGCGTTCAGCTCGGCCGGGGTCTCCAGCAGCGGGACGAAGCCGATCCGGGCCCGCCCGGTGTGCACGTCGACCAGGCCGGCCTCCCGGGCCAGCACCACCGCCGCGAGCACGTCGTCCACGCCGAGGGTCATCGAGATGATGTACGACTCGATGACCTCGCCGCCGAACCGGTCCTGCGCCTCCCGGATGGTCCCGAACACGTCGAACGTCTTGCGCGCCCCCTCGGTCAGCGGGGTGTCCAGGGCGGACAGCGGCCGGCGGCCGGTCAGCTCGTCGGCGAGCAGCTTGGTGCGCTCCAACCGGGTCAGCGACGGGTAGTCCGACACCTCGCCGACCGCCGCGTAGAGCTGGGTGAGCACCTCGTGGTGCTTCTCGGCGTGCTCCCGCACGTCCATGGTGGCCAGGTGCAGGCCGAACGCGGAGACGGTACGGATGGTCGAGGCGAGCCGGCCGACGGCGGTGAGCTGCCCGGAGTTGCGGGCCAGCGAGGCGCGTAGCAGCTCCAGGTCGGCGATCAGCTCGCCGGAGCCCTGGTAGTCCCGGCCCGGCACGTGCGGGGTGCCGGCGCGCAGCCGCTCCCGGGTGTTGGCCAGCTTCGCCTTCACGCAGCGGGCCTTGAGCCGGTAGGGCTCCTCGGCGTTGACCCGGCGGAACCGGGGGGCCACCTCGGGCAGCGCGTCCAGGTCGGCGGCGAGGCTGGCCGACAGGTCCAGCGACACGGCGCGCAACCGGCGGGAGACGGAGACCTCGTTGACCAGGTGTTCCATCGCCGCTTCGGTGGCGGTGATGCCGTGCTCGTGCTGGATGCGCAGCACCTCCCGGGTGACCACGGGGGTGACGAACGGGTTGCCGTCCCGGTCGCCGCCGATCCAGGTGCCGAAGGTCAGCGGGCGCGACGTCGGCGAGGTCTCCACGCCGAGGGTGCGCAGCGTGTCGGCCAGGTCGTCGAGCACCTGCGGGGCGGCCTCGGCGTACAGGTCGCGCAGGTAGTAGATGGCGTTGCGGGCCTCGTCGGTCGGGTCGGGCCGGTCGAGGCGCAGCTCGTCGGTCTGCCACATCAGGTCGAGCAGTTCGGCGAGGCGGCGGTTGGCCGGGCCCTCGTCGCTGGCGCCGTAGAGGATGGCGTTGGCCGTCTCGGCGTCCAGTTCGTCGGCGATGGCGCGCAGCTTGGACAGGATCGACCGGCGGGCCGCCTCGGTGGGGTGGGCGGTGAAGACGGGGCGTACCGCGAGGCGGCGGGCGGCGGCGGCGATCTCCTCGGCCGGCACCCCGCGCTCGGCGATCATCTTGGCCGCCTGGTCCAGCCAGCCGCCCTGGATCGCCCGGCGGCGGCGCAGGTCCCGGGCCCGGTGCACCTGCTCGGTGATGTTGGCCAGGTGGAAGTAGGTGGAGAAGGCGCGGGCCAGCTTGGTGCCGGTGGTCACGTCCAGCCCGCCGAGGCGCTGCGCGGCGGCCGGCGCGTCGGAGCGGACCTGGGCGCGGATCTCCTCGACCAGGTCGAGCAGGGGCCGACCCTCCTGCCGGGCCAGGGTCTGGCCGAGCAGGGTGCCGAGCCGACGGATGTCGGCCCGCAGGGCGGCGTCGGGCCCGTCGTGATCATGCTGGTCGGTCACCGTGCGCTCCTTACGTGAGTACGAAGGACAGCGCTGTCCGACTCCCTGGATGGTATCTGCGTGGCCCGGTCCGGGAGGAAGGGGTTCGGTGTGTCACCTTCCCCACGATCACCGCGCGCCACGTCCGGCCCCGGCCCGGCGTCCCCGGAACAGGGCGGCGGTGAGCAGGCCGAGCACCCCGAGGGCGACCCAGGTCAGCAGCCCGGCAAGCGGCCAGCGGGCCGAGCGCCAGTCGAAGTAGACGGCCGATTTGAGTAGGTCGGTGGCGAGACCGGGGACGTTCCAGCGATGCATGCCGCGCAGCGCGGCGGGCAGGAACTCCGGGGCGTAGATGCCGCCCGAGCCGGGGTTGCCGAGCACCACCAGCAGCAGGATCACCAGTCCGGTGCCGAGCAGCCCCAGCCAGCCCTGTACGGCGGCGGCGACCATCGCGGCGGTGAAGACGGTGAGCATGCCGACCGCCGCCACGGCGACCAGGTCGTGGTCCCAGACGTCGAGCACCGGGCCGACCAGCACCGCGCCGATGATCCCGAGCAGCAGCGCGTGGACGGCCAGCGAGCCGATCCGCAGTCCGGCCCGGCGCAGCCCGCGCGGGGCGGTGCCGAGCGAGACGCCGAGCGCGGTCGAGGCGAGGTAGCCGCCGAGCACCAGCCCGACGGCCAGGTAGAACGGCACCAGGCCGCGCGGGTCGTCGGGGGAGACGGGCACCTGGTCGGTGACGGTGAGCGGCACCCCGGCCTGCTGGGCGGCCGGGGTGAGGACCCCGGTGACCAGTTCGGTGGCGGCCGGCGCGGAGGCGCTGGCGGTGGCGAGGGTGAGCGTGCCGTCGGGGGCGGAGGTGAGCACGGCGTACACCTGGCGGGCGGTGAGGGCGTCGTCGGCCGCGCCGGGGTCGGCGTACCGGACGGGTTCGATGGTGTCGGTGCGGGCCCGTACGGCGGTCAGCAGCGACTCGGCGCGTTGGTCGCCGGTCACCACGCCGACCGGCACGTCCCGGGGGTGCGGCTGGTGCAGCGCGCCGACGTAGGCCGCGATGAACGCGGTGGCCAGCGCCAGCGTGCCGACCAGCAGCGCCGCCGTGCGGGGCAGCCAGTCCCGGGTCCGCGGCTCCTCGTCCACCGGCTCAGCCTATGGCCGTTAATGCATGATCTGTGGAGTTTTGTCGGGTGAAAACCGGTGGGAGTGGGCGGTAGGTTCCGATCATGGCCCCTCCCGCGTACCCCGCCAAGCCGAAGCCGGGCGACCGGGTCGCCGTGGTCTCCCCCTCCGCCGGCCTGCCCGGTCTCTTCCCCCACGTGTACGAGCTGGGCCTGCGCCGGCTGCGCGAGGAGCTCCACCTGGAGCCGGTGGAGTACCCGACCACCCGGCAGATCCGGGCCGACCCCCGGGACCGGGCACGCGACCTGACCGCCGCCTTCGCCGACCCTACGGTGACCGCCGTGCTCGCCACCGTCGGCGGGGACGACCTGATCACCGTCACCCCGCACCTGGACGACGCGGTGCTGCGGGCCAACCCGAAGCCCTACTTCGGCTACTCGGACAACACCAACGTCCTCAACCACCTGCACCGGCTGGGGATGGTGGCCTACCACGGCGGCTCGGTACTGGTGCACCTCGGCCGGCCCGGCGCGCCGCACCCGCTGACCCTCGACTCGCTGCGTGCCGCCCTGTTCACCTCCGACTGGTACGAGCTGACCCCCGCGCCGCAGTGGGGTGACGAACCGGGCGACTGGCGGAACCCGGCCACGCTCGCGGTCGAACCGCCGATGCTCCCCGGTGAGGGCTGGCGCTGGCGGGGCCCGTCGACGGTCGTCGAGGGCCGCACCTGGGGCGGCTGCCTGGAGATCCTGCACTGGCTGATGGCCGCCGACCGGGTGCCGTCGGCCGCCGAGCTGGCCGGGTCGGTGCTCGTCATCGAGACCTCCAACGAGCTGCCCGACGCGCAGGAGGTGTTCCGGATCGTCCGGAACATGGGTGAGCGGGGGCTGCTCGCCGCCTTCCCGGCGATCGTCGTCGGCCGGCCCAAGGCGTGGGACTTCGAACGGCAGCTGCCGGTGCCGGAACGGCTGGCCTGGGCCGCCGCCCAGCGTGGCGCGATCACCCGGGCGCTCGCGGACTACCACCCGGACGCGGTGGTGGTCTTCGACGTCGACCTCGGCCACACCGACCCGCAGTTGATCGTCCCGTACGGCGGGGAGATCGTGGTCGACGCGGTCGAACGCCGCATCATGGTCCGCTACTGAGCGGCCGGGTCCCGGACGTAGACGCCCTCGCCCTGTCTTCCCTCGATCAGCCCTTCGGCCTTGAGGATGAGCAAGGCGGTCCGGACCGAGCCGTAGGAGACGCCGTACGTCTCGATGAGGCCCTTGGTCGTGGGTAGCTGATCACCCGGTATCAGTTTTCCGGCGCGGATCTGATCGCGGATGGCTGATGCCACCTGCTCATATTTGGGTGTGTTCATGGTGTCTCCCTGGCTCGCAGGGCCAAGTAGATCACCACAAGTTGACAGCGTCTATAACGTCGACAGTGTCGACAATGTCGACGTCCGGCTATAAGCTGACCTCGCTGACCTGGCTCGCAACCGGTTGAGCATCACCAACAGGGCGGCCCGGGGTGGAGGTGGCACTCCGCTCCCCGGGCCTTGACCAGGAAAGGACCCTGGCCCATGGGCAACCTACCGAATCCCCCGCACCTGGTGAGTCCCGTCCGACCGTCGAGCTCTGGCCATCCGCCGTGGTGCCTGCGTGGTCCGGACTGCGCCGGCCCGAACGATCTGCACCTGTCCCGACTCCTCGACGCGGCCGTACACGGCGACGAGGTGATCCAGGTCCGGCTCGGCCTGTGGCGCATGGATATCGGCCCGACCCCGCCGTCCGGGCTGCTGTTGGAGTGCTCGGCCGGCGAGGAGGTCGACCGCTGGCCGATCGGCCTCGCCCAGTTCCGCCGCCTGGCCCGCCTGTCCCACCACCTGATCAACCAGCTCGACCCGCGCCTGACCCGCGCCGCCTGAACACCTCCCGGGTGGGGCGTCGCAATGTCATGGATGTAGTGGTGTCTGCGAGCGGGGATGCCGCCACATCCGCGACATTGTGATGATCTTGCAGCGGGGCCCGGTCACGTCGGGGCGGGCGGGGATAGGCTGGTCGACGTGCACCCCCCGTCCGGCCGGACGAGGGGCAGCAGTCGTGCGCGTCGACTCCTCTGGAAGTGATCACTGATGCTCACCGGACTCTTCTCCGCCGCCCTGGCCGATCCCGGGCTGGCCCGCGCGCGTGACCTGGCGCGCTCCGGTGCCGCCCAGGTCGACGGGCTCGACCTCACCGCCCCGGCGGCGCTGCGCCCGTTCGCCGTGGCCGCCGTCGCCGCCGACGAGGCGGTCGGCGGGGCCGGCC
>NZ_JACGMO010000248.1:0-3178 GCF_015354745.1 Micromonospora sp. S-DT3-3-22 | reverse complement strand
GGCTGCGCCGGTGCAGGGCGCGCGGACCGAGGCCGACCTCGGCGGCGGTCGCGGTGACCGTGGCGCCGGCGGCGAGCATCTCGGCCACCCGGGGGCCGAGCGGGTCGACGCCGCCTCCCCGGGCGAGCCGGTCGGCGGCGACCGCGGCCAGGGCGGCGGCGGTGGGCGACGCGCCGAGCTGCTCGGCGAGCCGGACGGCGGCACGCCCCCAGAGGGCGTCGAGGGGTACCCGACGGTCCCGTAGCTCGTCGGCGGGGACACCGAAGACGGCCGGGCCCACCCCGGGCGGCAACCGGACCCCGCGCCAACGTTCCCCGGGCGTCGACACGCTGAGCTGCGCCGTGCGGTCCGGGCCGGCGACCAGCAGGCCCGCCCGGCTGGACCAGAGCAGGTCGAGACAGCCGTCGGGCAGCACCCGGGTCGGCGGGGCGTCCGGGCGGCTCTCGCTGGCCCAGAGCACCGCTCCGTCGATCACCCCGGCGGGTCGTTCCCGGTACACGGTCCCAGCCTGCCACGCCGCCGGCCGGCCGCCGCGACGCGACACCGCGGCGGCCCGGGAACCGGACGACGACGGACACCGCAACAGGCGCGACATCAGTACGTCATCGACCCGGCCACCGATCCATAACTTCTACGGGTTCACGTTCCCGCAGCTCTTGTGTAGGGCGAACGTTTGTGCAACTGTCATCACCTCGATTGAGCAATCGTTTGCGCAAAGGGGGTGTGGCCGGTGCGGATCGCGGTTCTGGCAACCGGTGGGACGATCGCGTCGCGGTGGGACCCCGACGAGGGCCTGGCCGTGACCGACTCCGTCACGGACCTGCTGAAGAACGTCACGGGCACGACCGACGCGGAGATCCACGGCTTCGACCTGTCCTGCCGGCCGAGCTTCACGCTCTCCCTGGACGACATGCTGGCCACCGTCCGGGCGGTGCGGGCCAAGCTCGCCGACGGGTTCGCCGGGGTGGTCGTCACCCACGGCACCGACACGCTGGAGGAGGCCGCCTACCTGACCGGGCAGTTCACCGGGCCCGACGCCCGGGTCGTGCTGACCGGGGCGCAGCGCGGCGCCGACGAGCCCGACTCCGACGCCGGGCGCAACCTCGCCGACGCGATCCGGGTGGTCACCGCACCCCGGCCGCTCGGCGCGGCCACGGTCATGGGGGGCGTCGCGTACGCCGCCGTGGAGAGCCGCAAGGTGCACACCTCGGCGGTCTCGGCGTTCTCCGGCGGCACGGCCGGCGTGCTGGCCCTGGTCGACCCGGACGGCGTGCTGCGGGTCTCCACCGCCGCCCGGGGCGGCCACTACGCGCACCTGCCGATCCCCGCCCGGCTGCCCCGGGTGGACCTGGTCAAGCTCGTCGCGGGCGCGGACGGCACCCACCTGCGCGCGTCGCTGCACGCCGGGGCCGCCGGGATCGTGGTCGAGGCGTTCGGCGCCGGCAACGCCCCACCCGCGGTCGCCGAGGCCATCGCGGAGGCCCGCCGCCGCGGCGTACCCGTGGTCATCACCAGCCGGACCGGCGCGGGCCGGGTCCGGCCGGTCTACGCCGGCGGCGGGGCGACCCTCGCCCGCGCCGGCGCACTCTTCGCCGGTGACCTCACCGGCACCCAGGCCCGGGTCGCGTTGACCCTCGCCCTGGCCGTCGAAGAACCCGGCGCCGTGCCGGAAGCCCTGCGCACCATGGTGGAAGGACGTCGCGCGTGAAGACCGAAGCAGTGACCATGAACGGGTACGGCGGCCCCGAGACGCTCACCCTCACCGAGGTCGACCTGCCCGCCCCCGGCCCCGACGAGGTCGTGCTGCGGGTACTCGCCGTCGCCGTCAACCACCTCGACGCCGACCTGCGCAGCGGGGTGTCCCGGATGCCGCTGCGGCTGCCGCACGTGCTCGGCCGCGAGGTCGTCGGCGTGGTGGAGCAGCTCGGCTCCCGGGTCACCGGCCGGGCCCCGGGCGACCGCGTGCTGGTGCTGCCCAACACGCCCTGCGGGAGCTGCCCCCGCTGCCTGACCGGGCGGGCCAACCTCTGCCCGAACGCCGACATGCCCGGCATCACCCGGTGGGGCGGCTACGCCCGGCACGCGGTGGCCCCGGCACGCGGCCTGCTGGACATCGGCGACCTCGACCCGGTGGTCGCCGCCGCCACCCCGATCTCCTTCGGCACCGCCTGGCGCACCCTGTACTCCATCGGCCGGCTCGCCCCCGGCGAGTGGGTCCTCGCCCCGGGCGCCGCCGGTGGGCTCGGGCACGCGGTGGTCCAGCTCGCCAAGCTGGGCGGCGCCCGGGTCGTCGGCCTGATCGGCGACCCGTCGAAGGCCGACTTCGTCTCCTCGCTCGGCGCGGACGCGGTGCTGAGCACCCGCGACCCCGACTGGGCGGCCGAAGCCCGGAAGATCACCGGCGGCGCGGGTTTCGACGTGATCGTCGAACACATCGGCGGCGACGTCTTCGAGGCCGCGCTGGGCACCCTCGCCCCCACCGGCCGGCTGATCGTCGGCGGGGGCCACGCCGGGGAGCACCCGCACCTCGACCTCATCGAGACCTTCCGCAACGAGTACGAGCTGCGCGGGTCGCGCAGCCAGCGTCCCGACGAGATCGCCCGGGTGCTGGGCCTGGTCGCGGCGGGCCAGCTCACCCCCCGGGTCGACGCGGTCCTGTCGTTGGCCGACGCCGGCCGGGCCCACCAGGCGCTCGCCGACCGGCGGGTGCTCGGCAAGCAGGTGATCACACCGTGACCGGGCACCGGCGGGGGGACGCCCGCGGCGACGTGCTGGCCATGCTCGTCGCCGGTGCCGTCGAGGCCGCCGACACGCTGCTGGCCACCGGCACCGGACAGGTGCTGGTGCGGCAGGTGGCGGCCCGGCTGACCGCCAACGCCGTCGCGGCCCGTGGGCACCTGCCCGCCGGGCTCGACACCGCGGGCGACCCGGACGGCCGGTGCAGCCTGCTGGCCGCGCCGGGCGGGACGGACCAACCGGCGCGGGCCGCCGCGGTGACGGCGGCGGCGATCACCGTCAGCCAGTGCGACGAGGGTCTGCGCGAATCCCGGGGGCACCCGGGGCTGCACGCGTACGCCGCCGCCCTGGCCGCCGCCGAGGTCGACGACCGTAGCCTGCGGGTGTTCCTGCGGGCGCTGGCGGTCGGCTGGGAGGTGGGCGCCCGGCTCGGGCTGCTGCT
>NZ_JACGMO010000247.1:0-3247 GCF_015354745.1 Micromonospora sp. S-DT3-3-22 | reverse complement strand
GTGCCGGCGGCGCGGACCGCCACCGGCGGGCGGGTGCGGCCGGCGGCGGGGCCCCGGTGCCGATCACCGCGCCGATCCGGTTGCCGCCGCGTACCGTCAGGTGGGTCAGCGCGGCGGTCGCGGCGACCACCACGTCCCGCTTGAGCCACCGGCCGGTGCCGAAGTCCAGGCTCGCCGACAGGTCCACCGCCAGCCAGGTCTCCAACTCCCGGTCGGCCACCGTACGCCGCACGTGCGGGGTGGTGGTGCGGGCCGTCACCGGCCAGTCCATCCGGCGTACGTCGTCGCCGGGACGGTACTCGCGCGACTCCCCCGCCTCGCTGCCCGGACCGGGCAGCAGACCCGCGTAGTCGCCCTGGAGCAGCCCGTCGAGTTTGCGGGTCACCAGCAGTTGCAGCCGGGACAGCACCGCCTCGGTCCGCTCCCCACCGGCGTCGGCCGGGCGTACCGGTGCGGTCACGGGTGCTGCCCGGGCCAGCCGGCGGCCGGCGGGCCGCTGACCGGCGGTGGGGACGCCTGCTGCCGGGGCGCGACCGAGGGCGGCGGGATGGTCGACATCACCCGGTGCACCACGTGGTCGGCGGGTACGTCGTCGGCGAGCGCGTCGTAGCTGAGCACCAACCGGTGGCGCAGGATGTCCGGCGCGATGTCCTGGACGTCCTGGGGCAGCGCGTAGTCCCGGCCGCGCAGCAGGGCCAGCGCCCGGGTGGCCCGGACCAGGCCGAGCGAGGCGCGCGGGCTGGCCCCGTACTGGATCAGCCGGGCCACGTCGGGCATCCCGTGCTCGGCGGGGCTGCGGGTGGCCAGCACCAGCCGTACGGCGTAGTCGACCAGGGCGTTGTGCACGAAGACCTGGTCGGCCTTGCGTTGCAGGGCGAGCAGGTCGTCGGTGGTGAACACCTGCGCCGGCTCGGGCGCGGCGACCCCCATCCGGTAGACGATCTCCCGCTCCTCGGCGTCGGTGGGGTACCCGACGACGATCTTCATCAGGAACCGGTCCCGCTGCGCCTCCGGCAGCGGATACACCCCCTCCTGCTCGATCGGGTTCTGGGTCGCCATCACCAGGAACGGGTCGGGCACCCGGTGGCTCTGGCCGCCGATCGAGACCTGCCGCTCGCTCATCACCTCCAGCAGCGCCGACTGCACCTTGGCCGGGGCCCGGTTGATCTCGTCGGCGAGCAGGAAGTTCACGAAGACCGGGCCCAGCTCGACGTCGAACTTCTCACTCGACTGCCGGTAGATCCGGGTGCCCATGATGTCGGCCGGCACCAGGTCCGGGGTGAACTGCACCCGGGCGAACTGCCCGCCCACCACCCGGGCCATCGTCTCCACCGCGAGGGTCTTCGCCACCCCGGGCACCCCCTCCAGCAGGCAGTGCCCCCGGGCCAGGAGCGCCACGAACATCCGCTCCACCATCCGGTCCTGGCCGACGATCACCCGTTTGATCTCGAACAGGGCCCGTTCCAGCAGCGTGGCGTCCTGGGCGGGGGTGGTCACCGTCGCGGGTGTCTCGGGGGCCGTCCCGTTCGGGGTCGGGGCGTCGGGCGTGGTCGGCTGGGCCACCGGTCCTCCACAGCATGATCGGTCGTCGTGGCGTGGTGCGGTAACAAGACTCGCATGCCCGGCTGAGAGCCGAGGTGGGGAGAACCCGATTTCGGGTACGCCGTCCGGATCGCCGAATCGCTGAACGAGGCTGGACACGAAGGGGTCTGCCACGTGTACGATTCACCCCGTCGCCGGGCGGCTCCCCCCGTGGCCGCCCGGCGCTCATATCTTCTCCGGTCCCGGCGCGCGCCTACACTCCCCTGGTGACCGATCCCACCCCCGCAGGCGGGGCACCCGTCTGTTCGTCCCGGGGCTGCCGCGCGCCCGCCGTGTGGGCGCTGCGCTGGAACAATCCCCGGTTGCACACCCCCGAGCGGCGCAAGACCTGGCTCGCCTGCCCGGCCCACCGGGGCAGCCTCGGCGACTTCCTCGACGCCCGCGGCTTCCTCCGTGAGGTCACCGCGCTCCCCGGATCGCATACCCTCGAAGCGTGAACGCTGCCGAGCCACCCCAGTCCCCGGTGAGCGCCCTGGAACCCTGGCCGGACACGGTCCACTGGCAGCCCATCTCGACCGACCTGATCTGGGTCGAACTGCTCCGCCTGGCGATGGGCCTGGCGGTGCTGCTGGTCGGGCTGGCGCTGGGCTGGGCGTTCACCGGGCACTGGCTGTTCGGTGCCGGCTGCGCCGTGGTGCTGCTCGGCGGCGGCTGGCGGGTGGTGACGATCGTCCGCGCCGTCCACGCCTGGGGGTACGCCGAACGCGCCGACGACCTGCTGGTCCGGCACGGGCTGCTGGTCCGCCGGTTGTCCATCGTGCCGTACTCGCGGATGCAGTTCGTCGACGTCAGCGCGGGTCCGCTGGAACGCGCCTTCGACCTCGCCACCGTGCAGCTGCACACCGCCGCGGCGGCCACCGACGCCCGGGTGCCCGGCCTGCGGCCGGCCGAGGCGGCCCGGTTGCGCGACCGGCTCACCGCCCTCGGCGAGGACCGGGCGGAGGGGCTGTGACCGACGGTCCCCCCGGCCCCGGCGCACCCCACCCGACGCACCCGGACGCCCCGGCGCACCTCCCGGCGGCCCCGGACGTTCCGGCGGCCCCGAATGTCCCCGCTCCGGATGTCCCGGCGGGTCCGGCCGCCCCGACGGGTCCCGCTGTTCCGCGTGCGCCGCATCCGCCGGTGGCCACGGACGTCCCGGCGGCCACCGACGCTCCGCCGGCAGGGGCGGGCGGGCCGGCCGGTGCCGAGCCACGGCAGCGGCTGCACCCGCTGAGCCCGGTGTTGCAGGGGGCGAAGTCCCTGGTCGTGGTGATCGCCGGGCTCTCCTGGTCGACGCTGTCCCGGGTCGGCTTCGGCTGGTTCGCGGTGCTGGTGGCGGTGCTCGCCCTCGGCGCGACCGTGCTGGCGGTGGTGAGCTGGTACAACACCGGCTACCACATCGTCGGGCGGGAACTACGGGTGCACGAGGGGCTGCTGTGGCGGCGGACCCGGGCGATCCCGCTGGAACGGTTGCAGGCCGTGGAGGTGGTCCGCCCCCTGCTGGCCCAGCTCACCGGCCTGGCCGAGCTGCGCCTGGAGGTGGTCGGCGGCGGCAAGACCGAGGCGCCGCTGGCGTACCTCTCGGTCGCCGACGCGGCCCGGCTGCGGCAACGGCTGCTCGCCGTGGCCGCCGGCCTGCCCGACGGCGCGGCCACCGGCCCCG
>NZ_JACGMO010000246.1:0-3273 GCF_015354745.1 Micromonospora sp. S-DT3-3-22 | reverse complement strand
CGCCGGGCGTCGGGCGGTCCGGGTCCGCCGCCGTACCGGCCGGGCCGGCCGCCGTCCGCCCGGCCGGTGCGTCGCCGGAACCGGTGGCCGCGTCGCCGACACCGCGCTTCGTGCCCGACTGGGACCGCTACCGCGACGTCGACGGTGCCGCCGACCGGCACCCGTCCCGGCCCGACCACCGTGCCGGCGTCGGTCCGGCGGCGGGGAGCCCGGTGGCGGACGGACACCGGCCGACGGCGGGCCCGCCTACCGCCCGGGAGCGGTCCGGGCCGCCCGGTGTCGCCGTCCCGGTCGGCGCGTCGGTGCCCCGCCGCACCCTGCCCGGCCGGCTCGGCGACCACCCGGACGGCTCCTTCCTCGACCGGCGCATCGACGCGCTGTCGGTGGACGACCGGGTGGTCATCGCCCAGGACGACTACTTCTACGAGCCGGTCATCGAGGACTCCAAGGGCGCCTGGATCAAGTTCGACGGCCGCTGGTTCCTCAACTTCGCGTCGTACAGCTATCTCGGGCTGATCGGCCACGACTACATCAACCACCAGGCGCAGCGGGCCCTGGAGCGGCACGGCACCGGCGCGCACGGCGTACGGCTGCTCGCCGGCACCCTGCACCTGCACCGCGAGCTGGAGTTGGGCATCGCCCGGTTCCTCGGGGCCGAGGACGCCATCGTCTACACCAGCGGCTACATGGCCAACGTGGCGACGATCGGCGCGCTGGTCGGGCCGGGCGACGTGGTGATCGGCGACGTCTACAACCACGCGAGCATCCTGGACGGCTACCGGCTGTCCGGCGCGACCGTGATCACCTACGCGCACAACGACCTGACCGACCTGGAACGCGCCCTGCGCCGGGCGGGCGACGCCGGGAAGCTGGTGGTCACCGACGCGGTCTTCAGCATGGACGGCGACATCGCCGACCTGCCCGGCATCCTGGCGCTGTGCGAGCGCTACGACGCGCCGCTGATGGTCGACGAGGCGCACAGCCTCGGCGTGCTGGGCGCCACCGGCCGGGGCATCACCGAACACTTCGGCATCGATCCGGCCCGGGTGGCGGTCAAGATGGGCACGCTGTCCAAGACGGTGCCCAGCACCGGCGGCTACGTGGCCGGCTCCAGCGACCTGGTCTTCGCCCTGAAGAACAACGCCCGGGGCTGGATGTTCTCCGCCGCCGGTACCCCGATGCAGGTGGCCGCCGCGCGGGCCGCGGTGGAGGTGATGGAGGCGGCTCCGCAGCTCACCGGGGAACTGCGGGCGCTCACCGACCGGTACCGGGCGACGCTGCGCGGCCTCGGCTTCGACACCCTGGCCAGCGAGACGCCGGTGGTGCCGATCATCTGCGCCAGCGCCGGGCAGGCCCAGGAGATGGCCCGGCTCTGCCAGGCCGACGGCATCTTCGTCCAGCCCATCGTCTATCCCACCGTGCCCAAGGCGCTGCCCCGGCTGCGCACCATCGTCAACCTCAGCCACTGCGCCGACGACCTCGACCATGCCGTCGCCGTCTTCACCCGGGCCGGCCGGCAGGTCGGGCTCATCCCCTGAGAACCGCCGGCGCGCTCCGACCGAGACCCACCCGTGCTGCCGGCCGCCCGACCGGGCGGCCGGCGGAGGAACCCCGTCGAGAGGAGAACGCAGTGAGTGACATCGACAGCAGGGCCTTCTTCGGTGCCGTCCTGAAGGCCGTCGCCTGCACCCGCAACCACAACACCGACGAGACCGGTTACGCCGAGGGCGTCCTGACGCCCACCGCCCGCATCCGGGAGTTCGAGAAGGAACTCGGCGACCGGGCGCTCACCCGGGCCGAGGCCGAGCAGGTGCTGGGCTGGCTGGACGCCACGTTCCGGGCCAAGCTCACCCCCGCCGAGGAGCGGGAGCACTACCACCGCTACATCGCCGAGGTGTCCGGGGTGACCCGGGCACCGGCCACCGTCGCCGCCTGACCGGCGGCGTCCGGTCCGGGGCGCGCCACCGACCCGGTCCCGTCGGTGGCGCGCCCCGGCCACCCGCCCCTGCCCGATCGTCGAGCGCCGAGGACGTCGCACATGTCGAAGCTCGCCTGGTACAGCCACGAGATCTGCTTCTGGCACGACCCCGGACCGGGATCGGGCTACCTGCCGGTCGGTCCGGGCATCGAACCCCTGCGCCAGCACGCCGTCGACCCGGACCTGCGGCGGGCCGAGGGACTGGTCCGGCTGGCCGGGGTGCTGGACCACTACACCCGGGTCACCCCCGAGCCGGCCAGCGACGACGACCTGCTGCTGGTGCACGTGCCGGAGCACCTCGGCCGGGTCGAGGCGGCCTCCGCGCTCGGCGCGGGCGACGCCGGGGTGTACGCGTACGTCAACCACCACAGCGCCCAGGCCGCCCGGGTGGCGGCGGGGGCCTGCGTGCAGGCGGCCACCGCCGTGCTCGACGGGCGCTTCGACCGGGCGTACTGCCTGGTCCGGCCGCCCGGACACCACGCCGAGCCGGACCGGGCGATGGCACTGTGCCTCTACAACAACGTGGCGATCGCCGCGCGGGCGGCGCAGCGGCACGGGGTACGCCGGGTGCTGGTGCTCGACTGGGACGTGCACCACGGCAACGGCATCCAGCGCACCTTCTACGAGGACCCGGACGTGCTCTACGTCTCGATCCACCAGGAGGGGCTGTTCCCGCCCGCGTCGGGGCTGGTCACCGAGACGGGGGCCGGGGCCGGCGCGGGCCGCACCCTCAACGTGCCGCTGCCGGCCGGGTCGGGGCACGAGGCGTACCTGGCGGCGCTGTCCCGGCTGGTCGTGCCGGCGGCGCGTGCCTTCCGCCCGGAGCTGATCCTCGTCGCGGCCGGTGTCGACGCGAGCGGCCACGACCCGATGGGTCGGATGATGTGCACCAGCCGGACCTTCCACGCGCTGACCGAGGGCATGTGCGCGTTGGCCGACGACCTCACCGGCGGACGGATCGTCTTCGTCCACGAGGGCGGCTACTCGGCCTGGTACCAGCCGACGCTGGTGCTGGCCATCGCGTCGGCGATCGCCGGGCTGCCGGCGCCGCCCGATCCCTTCCTGCACTCGTTGGAGCACCTTCCCGGGCAACGGCTGCGACCGCAGCAGAGCCGCGTGGTCGAGCACCTCGAAGCCCACCACCCGATGCTGACATGAGGAGGGCGGAGCCGATGAACGGCTGGTTGATGCGGGTGGGCGCGGGCCTGCGGCACCCGGTCGACGGCGGGTCCCGTCCCGCCGGCCCGGCGCGCGGCGGGCCGTGGGCGCGGCTGATCGCGTTGCCGCACGCCGGG
>NZ_JACGMO010000245.1:0-3401 GCF_015354745.1 Micromonospora sp. S-DT3-3-22 | reverse complement strand
GCCGGCGGGGGTGCCGGCCGCGCCGGTCGGGGCCGCCGCCGGCGGGGTGGTCCGGGCGGCGCCGCCGGCACCGGCGGTCGCCGGGGCGGCGGCCGGGGTGCGGGTCGGCGCGGGCGTCGCGGCGGCGGCGAAGGTGACCGGCACCCGGACGTCCTGGGAGCGGTCGGCGGTGCGGGTGTGGTCGGCGCGGGAGGTGACCACGCACCGGCGGACGGTGCAGTCGACCGTGCCGATGCGGGGGTTCACGGTGAGGGTCACCCGGAACGAGCCGCCCGGGCCGTACGGGACGGCCAGTCCCTCCCCGTAGGAGGGTGGGTCGGACGAGATCCAGTGCGACGCGCCGGTGCTGCCGGTGGTGTCGACGCCGCCGCCGCACGGGCTGGGGGCGACGCCGACGCCGTTGTCCACGCAGAAGGCGACGTAGATGCCCTTGGTGACGTCGTACCCGCTGCCGGTGACGGTGACCGTCGCCCCGGTGCGGGCCACGCCGCTGGTGGGGGTGGCGGTGAGGGTCTGCCCGGCGGGGCCCCGCCCGGTGCCGGCGTGGGCCGGCGTCGACCCCACACCGATACTGACAGTGATCGCGGCGGCGGTCAGGATGGCGCGAGGCAGTGCCCGCATCAGGCTCCTCCCATGACGGATCGGGCCGGCTACCACACCGACCGTAGCTAAGGTTTGCCTAACCTAAGCGACTGATCCGCTGTTCACAAGAGGTTCTTCGGTCCAAGATCTTCGGCCGCTTTACCGGATGCCGCAGTAGTTAGGTTTGCCTAACCTCAACCACTGTCCGTATTGGGCACCACAGAGGGAGCAGCATGGTCAGATCCAGAACCAATGCCGGTCGGTGGCGGTCGTTGCGCTGGGCGGCGGTCGCCCTGCTCGGCGCGTCGACCGTCCTCGTCGGGGTCAGCCCCGCCCAGGCCGCCGGGACGGAGATCAGCTCCGGCAGCCTGACCTGGGGTTTCAAGGCGTCGTTCCGCGCCTACGTGAACACCGGCAACGGCAACCCGCCGATCGCCGCCAGCGACGGCGCCCGCATCAACAGCGACGGCACCTTCACCTTCCCGGCGAAGGGCGGCACATACGACGCCGGCACCGACGCCATCGACGCCGAGTACGGCGGGAAGATCGTCTTCTCGTACCCGGCGCACTTCTTCACCATCGCGCTGGCCAGCCCGACGATCGTCGTGACCGGTGGCACAGCCGCCGTCAAGGCGGACGTGGACCTCACCACCACGGCGGCCGAGCCGGTCTCGGTCCGCCAGGCCACCATCGCCACCATCACCGTCAGCGACGGCAACCCCGGTGGCAGCGGCGGCACGGTGACCGCTACCGACCTGGCGGCGACGCTGACCGCCGAGGGCGCCTCGGCGTTCAACGGCTTCTACACCGCCGGCACCGCGCTCGACCCGCTGTCGTTCACCTTCTCCACCGGTGGCGGCGGCGAACCGGCCGGACCGGCCGTCGGCGTCACCCCCGCCACCGGGCTCGACCCGGCCGGGGCGACCGTCACGGTCACCGGCAGCGGCTTCGACCCGGAGGCCAACGGGGCGGCGGGGATCTACGTCTCCTTCGGCCCGAAGGTCGACGAGCACTGGACGAACGCCGGTGTCCTCCAGGTCACCAAGTGGGTGAACAAGACGAACGAGCCGACCGAGGCCCGGGACCGGCTCAACGCCGACGGCACGTTCCGCACCACCCTGCCGATCAGCGCGGTCTACACCGACCGCACCGGCGCGCAGGTCGACTGCACGGCCGTGCAGTGCTACGTGATCACCTTCGCCGCCCGGGGCGCGGCCGACCGGAGCCAGGACACCTTCACCCCGGTGACCTTCACCCGCGCTCCGACCGGCGGCGGCGACGCCGACCAGCAGATCACCGCCACCGTCACCGGTGGCGCGCTGACCCTCGGCGTGGCCGGCGCCACGGTCGCCCTGCCGCCGGTCAGCAACGGGCAGGTCACCACCGGGGCGCTGAACACCGCCACGGTGGCCGACCTGCGCGGCACCAACGCCGGCTGGAGCCTCGTCGGGCAGGTCTCCGACTTCGCCTCGGCCACCGGCGGCGCGATCGCCGCGGACAACCTCGGGTGGACGCCGAACGCCGCCGTCGGCACCGACGGCCTCGCCGGCACCCCCGGCGTGGTCACCCCGGGCGCGCCCGCCGCGCCCGGCGCCGGTCTCGGCACCGCTCGGGCGCTGTGCACCTCGGCGACCGGCGCGAGCAACGGCACCTTCACCTGTGGAGCCGAACTCCAGCTCGGGGTTCCGGCGTCCGCCCCGGCGGGCGACTACAGCGCGGTGCTCACCCTCACCCTCTCCTGATTCGGCACCACCCCGGTGGGACGGGCGCGCCACCCGCCCCACCGGGCCCGATCACGTTCCCGGAGCCCGGCATGTCCCTGCGTACCACCCTGTCCCGGGCGAGCGCCGTCGCCGCCGCCGCGCTGCTCGTGGCCACGGCCACGCCCGCACCGGCCCCCGCCGCGCCCGCCCCGTCGCCCGCCCCGAAGGCCGCCGCCGGGGAGACCGGCGCGGCGCGCTGGGCCGTCCAGCCGTCCAGCGCCAAGGGCCCGACCGGGCGCAACTACTTCATCTACGACCTGGCCCCCGGCAGCACCCTGACCGACCACGTCGGCGTCACCAACCTCGGCGACCGCCCGCTCACCTTCGACGTGTACGGCACCGACGCGTACACCTCCACCGACGGCGCGTTCGCCCTGCTGCCGGCGGACCGGCCGGCCACCGACGTGGGCTCGTGGATCAGCGTCGCGCGTCGGGAGTGGACGATTCCGGCGGGCAAGCGGGTCGACATCCCGTTCCGGCTCACCGTGCCGGCCAACGCCACCCCCGGCGACCACACCGGCGGCGTGATCGGTGCTGTCGCCCGGGTCCGGACCACCGCCGACGGGCAGCGCGTCCTGGTCGACCAGCGGCTCGCCGCCCGGGTCTACCTGCGGGTCACCGGCCCGGTCCGGCCGGCCGTCACCGTGGAGGCGGTCGACGTCGCGTACGACAACCCGGTCAACCCGTTCGGCGGCGGCGACCTGGTGGTCCGCTACCGGCTGCGCAACGACGGCAACGTCCGGGTCGGCGGCAGCGGCACGGTGACCGTGCGCGCGCCGTTCGGCCGGGAACAGGCCCGCACCGCCCCCACCGACCTGCCGGAACTGCTGCCCGGGGCCACCTTCACCGTCACCGAACGGATCACCGGCGTACCCCCGCTGCTGCGGCTGACCGCCGAGGTCGACATCGCGGCGACCACCACGGACACCGCGCTGCCGCCGGTGGTCCGTACCGCCGGGGTGTGGGCCCCGCCGTGGCTGCTGCTGGCCCTGCTCGCCGCCGCGGCCGGCTGGGCCGGGCTGCGATGGTGGCGGCGGCGGGGCGCTCCCGCCGCCG
>NZ_JACGMO010000244.1:0-3377 GCF_015354745.1 Micromonospora sp. S-DT3-3-22 | reverse complement strand
CGACAGCCGGATCGCCCCCCGTCCGGGGTTGCGCTGGCAGCTCACCCCGACCGCCGACGCCCGGGTGGCGCTGCGGTTGGTCGACCGCACCGTCACCCTGCCCGACCAGTGCGCGCCGGCGCTGCACGCCCTGCTCGGCTCCACCGGGCTGCGGGTGGGCGACCTGCCCGGCCTGGACGACGACGCCGACCGGCTGGTGCTGGCCCGCCGGCTGCTGCGCGAGGCGGTCGCCGTACCGGCCTGAGTCACCCTGCCGCCCCGGGCGTCGCCCGGGGCGGTCAGCGGGCCGACACCAGCAGCAGCACCGTGGTCAGCACCCCGGCGGCCAGCACGATCGCCAGCGGGCGGGGGCCGAGCAGGGCATGCCGGCGGTCGGCCAACCGTTTCGCCGGGGCCAGCCCGGCCACCGGGCCGAGCAGGGTCACCACCAGCGCCAGCACCGGCATGCCCACCGCCAGGTCGCCGCCGTAGCGTTGGCCCACCGCGCGGGCGGCGGCCCCCAGGGCGTACGCGACGACCGCGCCGGCCACCCCGCAGAGGGCCAGCAGCGGGTTCACCGACCCCGGCAGCTCACCGCGCTGGCCGGCCCGGTCCAACAGCTCGCGGACCCCGCGCAGCAGCGGCACCGGGTCACCGGCGACGTCCCGGGCCGGCCCCGGCGGGTCGCCCGGTCGCCGGGTGCCCAGCCGGGACCGCAGCTCGGCCCAGAGGTGCCCCACCTCGGCGTCGACCCGCTCCAGCATCGACCGGGCGTCGACGACCTCCTGCTCGGCGTCGTGGAGCTGGGCGGTGGCCTGCGCGACGGCCCGCTCGGCGGCGGCGCACTGCTGGTCGTGCCAGGCCTGCGCCTCGGCCCGCTGGGCGGCCACCCGGCCGGTCAGCTCGGCGAGCCGGCGCACGTACGTGGCGTAGGTGTCACTGGGGACGGGTTCGTTCATCGGGACGGACCATAAGGGATGATCACCTGTCCGGTGCGGTGCACCGCCCGGTCGAAGAAGAGCCCCCGCCACGGACGCGGGTACCAGTCCGGCCCGCCGGAACCCGGGTAGAGCGCCGAGCCCAGCTCGCCGCCCTGCACGTCCAGGGCCACCCAGGCGCCGATCTGGTCGGTGCGGGCGGCCGGCCCGCCCAGGTCCGCCCGCATCCGGGCCACCCCGCGCCACCAGGCCAGCACGTGGGTACGCCGCTCCGGCCCGTCGTGCAGGATGCGGCGCAGCCGGTCCAGGCCGGTCGAGCCGGGTGAGCCGGTCGCCAGGGCCCCGGCCGCCGCGTCGACGGCGAACAGCAGCAGGTAGTGCGGGGTGCCCGAGGTGCCGGGGCGGGTCAGCGCGGTGGCCGTCTCGGCCATCAGCTCGGCGACGGTCTCCTCGTCGTACCAGGCGGCGTCGTCGGCGAGGTCCTCGTAGAGGGCGCGGGCCGCCGGGTCGGCGTCCGGGTCGAGGCAGGCGATGGAGAACCGGGCGGTGCCGGGGCGGTGCTGCCGGGCCAGCGACCGGGCGGCGGCGTCGAGCACCGCGCACGCCTCGTCGACCCGGGTGCCGAGGACCGCGAGGTTGCGGCCGGGTGCCCGGGGCAGCCGCAGCGCCGCCGACCGGGACTGCACGTCGATGATCTCCCCGAGCACGGCCACCGGGCCGCGCGGCGCGGTGTCGCCCGGCGGCGGGGTGAGGGCCCGGAAGTCGGGGGCCTCGGTGAGGCGGGGGATGGCATCACCGTCGAAGAGCCGCGCCGGGGCGGCATCGGCGGGCCGCATCCGCCACAGCCGGTGCTGCAACTCGCTCCACGTCTCCCAGTCGCTGGCCGACGGGATGCGGGCCACCTCGTTGCCCTCGGTCAGGCCCGACTCGGCGTTGACCACCGCGTGGTAGCGGGGCAACGCCTGCGCGGCGTCGTTGCGTTCGGCCAGGATGCGCAGCGCCTTGGGCAGCGCGATCCGCAGGGTGAACTGGGCGACCAGCGCGGGCCGGCCCCACAGCGCCTCGATGCCCCGGACGTCCTGCGAGGCGAGCACCAGGTGGATGCCCTGCGAGCGGCCCCGCCGGGCGAGGTCCTCCAGCAGGTCGGCGGCCTCCCGGGCCACCACGTCCCGGCCGGCGAGCAGCGCCTGGAACTCGTCGACCACCGCGACGATCCGGGGCCAGTGCCCGGTCGGGTCCACCGCCCGCAGCTCGGACAGCTTGGTGACCTCGTGCTTCTTGGCCGCGTCGGCCCGCCGGCGCAGTTCCTCGGCGAGGAACCGCAGCAGCGCCAGGCCGAACTCCCGATCGGTGTTGACGTTGATGCCGACCAGCCGCATGTGCGGCAGCCAGCTCGGGTCGCGCCGACCCTGGGCGAACCGGGCGAAGGACACCCCCTCCTTGAAGTCGAGCAGATAGAACTC
Source organism: Micromonospora sp. S-DT3-3-22 (assembly GCF_015354745.1). NCBI lineage: Bacteria > Bacillati > Actinomycetota > Actinomycetes > Micromonosporales > Micromonosporaceae > Micromonospora > Micromonospora sp. S-DT3-3-22. The sequence continues at coordinate 997 of NZ_JACGMO010000244.1, read as the reverse complement.
CAGCTCGGCGGGGGAGTAGCGGGCGGCCAGCGCGCCGATCCAGGCGAAGATGAGGTTGGTCTTGCCGGTGCCCGACGGCCCGCCGATCAGCGCGTGCGGGGGATAGTCGCCGAGGGTCAGCAGCACCGGGCGGCCGTGTGGCCCCTCGCCGATCGGGGCGGTCAGCCCGGGTGCCGAGTCCTCCTTCCACATCTGCTCCGGTGGGGGGAGCAGGTCGGTGAAGGGGGTCGGCGGCGGGCCGGCGTTGACCCGGGTGGCGATCTCGCGGCAGGTCTCGGTGACCAGGGTGGCCGGCGGGGGCGGGTCGAGGCGTACCGGGGGGCCGGGCGGGGTGCCGATCCGGGTTCCGTCCACGCCGGTGCGGACCCGGGTCAGGCTGGGGTCGTCGGGCAGGTCGATGCCGTGTACCACCAGGTGCACGCCGCAGGCCGCGCCGGTACGGACCACCCGGTCGAGTTGGCCGCGTTCGTGCCGGGACAGCTCGTCCCCGCCGAGCAGCACCGCCACCCGCCACGGCTCGGGCCGCCGGCCGGTGGCCGCGGCCAGGGCACGCAGCGAGCCGTACTCGCCGGCCAGCACCGTCTCGTTGATCCGGCGGATCTGCTCGACCAGGTCGTCGAGGAGCCGGGCTAATCCGCCCGGCCCGACGAAGGTCAGCAGCCCGGCGGTGCCCAGCGGGGCGAAGCCGGCGAGTCCGCCGCCGAGGTGTTCGGGGTCGTACCCGTAGAGCCGGACCGCGCCCGGGTCGGTCCGGCCGACACCACGCAGCAGCAGCGCCGACACCACCGCCTCGGCGCCCTCCCGGTCGTCGCCGTGCAGCTGCACGTGCCCGGCGTCGAGCAGCGGCACCAGCGCCGGGACCGGTTCGGCGTCGGCGACCCGCAGGGTGCCGACCCGCAGCGGGCCGGGGCTCTCGCCGCGTCCGGCCGGGGTGACCTGCCAGTGGGACCAGGGGGCGCTGGCCGCGCCGGGGGCCTCCCGGCGGGCCGCCTCGGCG
>NZ_JACGMO010000243.1:0-3488 GCF_015354745.1 Micromonospora sp. S-DT3-3-22 | reverse complement strand
GATGAGCAGCCAGCGGCGGCGGTGCGGCGGTGCGGCCCGGCGACCGGCCAACCCGGCCACCACGTCCTGCTGGGCGGCGGCCAACGCCGGGGCAAGCGCGGCCAGCACCCCGGCCAGCACCGCGACCGCCGCGATCGCGGCGAGCGCCGCCGGGAAGACCCGGTAGCCCCCACTGCGTACCCCCAGCAGGTGCTCCTCGACCAGCGACCGGCCGGCGAGCGCGGCGGTGACCCCGAGCAGCAGCCCGCACGCGGCCCCGAGCCCACCGAGGACCACCCCGTCGGCGAGCACGATCCGCCGCAGGTGCACCGGGTCGCCGCCGGCCACCGCGACCAGCGCCAGGTCCCGCCGTCGCCGCCGGACCCCGACCGCGAAGGCCGGGCCGACCAGCAGGACGACCTCCAGCAGACCGAGCCCGCCGACCAGCACCGCGTTGCTCGCCAGGACCGGGTCGGGCAGGCTGAGCGTCGACCCGTCGGGGGAGCGGGCGCCCGGCACCGGGGTCCCGGCGCTGACCAGGACGCCGTGCGCGTTGAGCCGTTCCACCAGCGCGGCGTCCAGCGGGCCGGGCAGGTCGACCAGCCAGCTCTCGTCGTAGCTCCGCCCGTCCCGGGACAACCCGGCCGGGGTCAGGGCGACGATCTCCCCGAGCTGGTCGGGGAACTCGACCACGCCGACCACCCGCCACCGGCCGGTGCCGTCGGCCGCGTCGACCGCCCCGCCCACCCGTACGCCCATCCGGGCGGCGGCCTGCGCGCTGACCGCGACCTCGTCGGGTGCGGTGGGGACCCGCCCGGAGCGCAGCCGCACCGTCGAGCGGGCCAGCGGGTCCGTCAGGTCCAGCGCCCGCCCGTCGAGGGTCCTGGTGCGGTCGCCGATCCGCACCTCGAACGGCACCCACCAGCTGATCCGGCTGGCCCGGCTGCCGGCCGGCAGCAGCGCCTCGATCTCCGTCCGGCCCACCGGCCGCTCCCGGGTCACCTGGTCACCCGTGCGGGCCCAGTTCACGTCCCCCCAGGAGTCCTGGTGGAGCGGGTTCTCCGCCACCCAGCGCAGCTCGGCGTCGGCGGCACCGGCCCGCTGGGCGAAACTCTCCTCCCGGGTGAGGTCGGCCATGTCGTAGGTGACCGCGACGAAGCTCAGCACCAGCACCGGCAGCGCGATCATCGTCAGCACCAGCGCGGTGCGCCCCCGCGCCCGCCGCGCCTCCCGCCGGGCGATCCGCAGCGCCGCCCGCCAGGACCCGACCGTCCCGGCGAGCCGACCGGGCGGCCCCGCCCGGTCCACCGCGTCGGGCTCCGCCGGTCGGGCCGCACCGTCGGACCGTCCTGTGCTGTCGGGCTGGGCGGGCCGGGCTGTGCTGTCGGCCCGGTCCGGTCGGGCCGCGCCGGCGGGCTGTGCAGGTCGGGCCGGGCTGCCGGGCTGTGCCGGTCGGACCGGGCTGCCGGGCGGGGCCGGCCGGGGGTGGGACCGGCCGTCGGGGTGCCGTGGTCCGTCCGGGTGGGGCGGGGCGGTCACCGGCCGATCCCGGAGAGCAGGTGCTCGACCCCGGCCAGCGGCGCGGTGGAGTCGACCATGACGCCGTCGCGGAGGAACACCACCCGGTCGGCCCAGCCCGCGTGCCGGGCCTCGTGGGTCACCAGCACCCCGGCCGCGCCCGCGTCGACCCGGCGGCGCAGCAGGTGCAGCACGGCCTCCCCGGTCTGCGAGTCCAGCGCCCCGGTCGGCTCGTCGGCCAGCACCAGCCGCCGCTCGCCGACCAGCGCCCGCGCGATCGCCACCCGCTGCTGCTGACCCCCGGACATCTGGTCGGGGAAGCGTCCGCCGAGCCCGCCCAGGCCCACCTCCTCCAGCGCCGCCAGGGCCGCCCGCCGGGCCTGCCGTACGCCGACCCCGTCGAGTTCCAGCGGGAGCGCCACGTTCTCCCCGGCGGTGAGGCTGCCGAGCAGGTTCAGATCCTGGAAGACGTAGCCGATCCGGCGACGGCGCAGCCGGGCCAGCCGCCGCCCGTCGAGCGTGCCGAGCGTCTCCCCCTCGACCAGCACCTCCCCGGCGGTCGGCCGGTCCAGCCCACCGGCCAGGGTGAGCAGGGTCGACTTGCCCGAGCCGGAGGGACCCATCACCGCCACCAGCTCGCCCGGTCGTACGGTGAGGCTCACCCCGCGCAGCGCGTGCACGGCGGCCTCCCCGCCCCCGTGGGTGCGGTGCACGTCGCGCAGTTCGAGCACCGCGCCGTCGGGGCCGGTCACCGGTGTGCCTCCTCGTCGGCCCGCTCCACCACCTCCGGCGGTGACCCGCTGCGTGCGGTGGGGGCCGCCGGCCGGTGCCGGACCAGGCTGGTCTCGCAGTGGTCGAGCCAGCGGATCTCCGCCTCGGCCTGGAACATCATCGCGTCCAGCACCAGTCGCCAGGGCAGGTCCTCCGGCCGGTCACTGGTGTACTTGAGCCGGGTCAGCTCCTGCAACGTGCGCATGGTCGCGCCACGCTGGGTCTGCACCACCGCCCGCACGTCCACCCCGGGTGTGGTCAACGCCAGGGCCAGCTTGATGGACAGTTCGTCGCGGGGGCGGTCGTTGCGGCTGATCGGGGTGACGAACCACAGCGCCAGGTCCGCCCGTCCGGCGTCGGTGATCTCGTACGGCCGCTGGCCGCCCTCGTGCTCGGGCAGCGAACGGACCAGGCCGTCACGTTCCAGCCGGTTGAGCGTGGTGTAGACCTGACCGATGTTCAGCGGCCAGGTCGAGCCGGTCGACTCCTCGAACGCGGCCCGGAGCTGGTAGCCGTACATCTGGCCGCGCTCCAGCAGGGCGAGCAGGCCGTGACGGATGGACATGCGACGGAGTATGCATACCCCGTATGCGGACCGCAACCGCAGGGTACGGGCGGTGGGTCAGGTGGGACTGCCGGGGAACGGGACGGTCAGCGGGGTGATGCCCGCGCTGCGCCGCCAGCGGGTGGCCCGTACCGCGCAGTCGGTCAGCGCGTTGAGCGCCCGGGTGCGGTCCGCGCCGGTGGTGACCGGCAGCGCCGCCCGCCAGAACGCCCCGGTGCGCTCCTCCACCTGCACCGCCAGCCGCAGCGCGGCGGCCCGGTCGGTGACCGGGAACGGCAGGGCGTAGCCGGCCTGGTCGGCCGGGACCGTCCCGCCGGCGGAGCTGAGCTGGAGCACCAGCGCGTCGCGCCGGGACCGGTGGGCGGCCTCGGCGGCGCGGGCGGCCCGCCGGTCGGCGTCGGTGAGGTGCACCCCGATCGGGCCGTAGGCGTAGATCGCGGCGTACTCGGCGGTCAACGCGTCGGCGAGCGCGTCGCCCGGCGTGGCGGGGGCGGTGGAGCGGCTCACTTCAGCGCCTCCAGGTGGGTGGCCCGGGCGGCGGCGATCGCGCCGAGCAGCGCGGCCCGGTCGCCCGGCGCGTCCAGGCTGTGAGGGGGGAGGCGGCCGGAATCGTGCACCCGCGCCCGCCGCCCCGCGTCGGTACGGCGGCGCTGGT
>NZ_JACGMO010000242.1:0-3537 GCF_015354745.1 Micromonospora sp. S-DT3-3-22 | reverse complement strand
CTTCCGATCTGCCGGGAAACGCCCGGCCCAGTTCCTCGGCGGCCGTGACCGGGGCCCGCCGGACCGCCGAGGAACTGGGCCGGGCGTTTCCCGGCGTGCCGGTGCGCACCTCGGGCCGCGACGAGGTGCTCGCCGCCGTGCCGGGCGGCGCCGCGCTGGTCATCGCCACCCCGGGCGCCGAACCGGTGGCCGACGGCGGGTACGGGGCGGTCCTGCTGCTGGACTCCTGGGCCCTGCTCACCCGGGCCGACCTGCGGGCCGGTGAGGAGGCGCTGCGGCGGTGGCTGTCCGCGGCGGCGCTGGCCCGCCCCGCCCCGGCCGGCGGGAAGGTGGTGGTGGTCGCCGACGGTGCCCTGGCCCCCGTGCAGGCGCTGCTGCGCTGGGACCCGGGCTGGTTCGCCGCCCGGGAGCTGGCCGAGCGGCGGGAGTTGGGCTTCCCGCCGGCGGTGAAGATGGCCAGCGTCACCGGCGGCGCGGACGCGGTGGCCGATCTGCTGGCGCAGACGCGGCTGCCGGACGGGGCGGAGGTGCTCGGCCCGGTCCCCGCCGACGAGGACCGGGAACGGATGCTGGTCCGGGTGCCCCGGTCCCGGGCCGCCGCGTTGGCCGGGGCGTTACACACCGCCGCCGGGGTCCGCAGCGCCCGGCGGGCCGCCGAACCGGTCCGTCTCCAGGTCGACCCGCTCAGCCTGTTCTGAGTCGCCGGTCAGTTCCGTCGGGTGCCCGGCCAGCCCGCCGTCGTACCCCTGGTCCGCCGGACGGCGGGCGTACGCGTGATAGCATCGCCCGTCATGCCCGGGCGCACGAATGGCGCGACGAAGGCGGGAACGCGTCGGGTCGACGCCAGATCGATGATGTCAATCAGCCGGTGAGCAGGGGTGGACCAGTCGTGACCGTTCGTCAGTCGATCGTCTTCAACGGTGACCTCGGCAGCGGCAAGAGCACCGTCTCCGTCGAGATCGCCAAGCGGCTGGGCCTGCGCCGGGTCAGCGTCGGTGACCTCTACCGGCAGATGGCCCAGGAGCGCCAGATGACCGCGCTCCAGCTCAACCTGCACGCCGAGCTGGACCAGGCCGTCGACGGCTACGTCGACCAGCTCCAGCGGGACATCGCCGCCTCCGGCGAGTCGCTGGTGATGGACTCCCGGCTGGCCTGGCACTTCTTCACCGACGCGCTCAAGGTGCACATGATCACCGAGCCGGCCGAGGCGGCCCGCCGGGTGCTGCTGCGCCCCTCCGGGCCGGCCGAGAGCTACACCTCGCTGGCCGAGGCGGAGGCCAAACTGCGCGAACGCAGCGACAGCGAGCGCAACCGGTTCATCCTCCGCTACGGCGTCGACAAGGCCCGGCTGCGCAACTACGACCTGGTCTGCGACACCACCCGGGCCTCCGCCGAGGAGGTCATCACGCACATCGTCGACGCGTACGAGGGCCGGCTCGCCGCCGACGTGCTGCGCGACGCCCCCCCGCTGCTGCTGCTCGACCCGGCCCGGGTCTACCCGACCGAGGACGTCGCCACCCTGCGCGGGCTCGACGGGTCCGGGCTCGTCGGGGAGCTGGCGGCGGCCGGCGATGAGGCCCTCGCCCCGCTGCGGATCGGCTTCACCGGCGAGTACTTCTTCGTCGTCGACGGGCACCGCCGGCTCAGCGCCGCCCTGCGCAACGGCTTCCCGCTGGTGCCCGCGCAGCTCGTCGCCGAGATGGACGAACCGGTCGTGGGGCAGACGAGCGCCGTCGACTACTTCGCCGCCCACGTGCGCCCCAGCCTCGTGCACGACTGGGAGGCCGCCCACGGCACCCGGCTCCCGCTGCCCGCGCACGCCCTGCTCGGCGGGGACGCGGTGCTGGCCGGCGAACCGGGCGCCGCCGGCTGACCCGGCCGTACCCCCCGATCACCACCCGTCGCGGTACGCCGGCCGGTGCCGCCGCCGGACTCCGTAGACTGGTACGGCACCACGCCGTCCAACGAAGGAGCCACCCCGCGTGACCGTCCAGCCCATCCGTCTGTTCGGGGACCCGGTGCTGCGCACGCCGGCCGATCCGGTCGTCGACTTCGACGTCGAGCTGCGTAGGCTCATCGCCGACCTCACCGACACGATGCGTGACCGCAGCGGTGCCGGGCTCGCCGCCCCCCAGCTCGGCGTGGGCCTGCGGGTCTTCACCTTCGAGGTGGACGACGTGCTCGGCCACCTGGTCAACCCGGTGCTGGAGTTCCCCGACACCGAGGAGCAGGACGGCCCGGAGGGCTGTCTGTCGATCCCCGGGCTCTACTTCGACACCAAGCGCCGGCAGAACGTGATCGCCAAGGGCTTCAACGGCTACGGCGACCCGTTGCAGATCGTCGGCACCGGGCTGATGGCCCGCTGCGTCCAGCACGAGACCGACCACCTCGACGGGGTGCTCTTCCTCGACCGGCTGGACCCGGCCGGGCGCAAGGAGGCGATGAAGGCGATCCGCCAGGCCGACTGGTACGACGAGGCCGCCCCGCCGACGGTCAAGGTCAGCCCGCACGCCGCCGGCAGCCCCTTCGGCCTGGGCCGGTGACCTCCCCGATGCGTCTGGCCTTCGCCGGTACGCCGGCGGTCGCCGTCCCCGCCCTGGCCGCGGTGCACGCCTCCGGGCACGAGGTGGTGGCCGTGGTGACCCGCCCCGACGCGCCCGCCGGTCGGGGTCGGGGTGTGCTGCGTTCCCCGGTCGGCGTCTGGGCCGACGAGCACGGCGTCGAGGTGCTCACCCCGGCCCGGCCCCGGGAGCCGGAGTTCCTCGACCGGCTCCGTACGCTGGCCCCCGACTGCGTGCCGGTGGTCGCCTACGGCGCGCTGGTGCCCCCGGCGGCGCTGGAGATCCCCCGCTTCGGCTGGGTCAACCTGCACTTCTCGCTGCTGCCCGCCTGGCGGGGCGCGGCACCCGTGCAGCACGCGGTGCTGCACGGCGACGAGCTGACCGGCGCCAGCGTGTTCCAGCTGGAGCAGGGGCTGGACACCGGCCCGGTCTACGGCACGCTCACCGACGAGATCCGCCCCACCGACACCTCCGGCGACCTGCTGGAGCGGCTCGCCCACTCGGGTGCCGGGCTGCTGGTCGCCGTCCTGGACGCGATCGCGGCGGGCACCGCCCGGGCCGAGCCGCAGCCCGCCGACGGGGTCTCGCTGGCCCCGAAACTGACAGTGGACGACGCCCGGGTGCGGTGGGGTGACCCCGCGTTCGCGGTCGACCGGCGGGTGCGCGCCTGCACCCCCGCGCCCGGCCCGTGGACGACGTTCCGCGGCGACCGGGTCAAGCTCGGCCCGGTGACCCCGGTCGGTAACGGCCCCGCCCTGAAACCTGGAGAACTGTTGGTGGAGAAGTCCCGCGTGCTGGCCGGCACGGCGACGGTGCCGGTGCAGCTCGGTGAGGTGCGCGCGGCGGGCAAGAAGGCCATGCCGGCGACCGACTGGGCGCGCGGCGTCCGGGTCGGCGTCGGGGAGGAGCTCGCGTGACCGGGCCGACCGCACGCCCCGACCGTCCGGCCGACGCCGACCGGCGCGGCGACGACCGG
>NZ_JACGMO010000241.1:0-3607 GCF_015354745.1 Micromonospora sp. S-DT3-3-22 | reverse complement strand
CGGTGGCCAGGGCGTCCGCGCCCGCGCCGCCGTACTCGACGGGGATGTGCGGGGCGTGGAAATCGGCGGCACGCAGCGCGTCGTACGACGAGGTGGGGAACTCCCCGGTCTCGTCGGCCTCGGCCGCATACGGGGCCACCTTGGCGGCACAGACCTCGCGGACCGCCTCGCGGATCGCGTCGTGCTCCTCGGGCAACCGGTAGACGTCGAACGTCTGTTCTGCGGCCATGTCGGCCCTCCCCTTTCACCGCTATCATGCGCAGTCTGTGTGCCGTCTTCAGGCCGCCGACTGCCGCAGACTGAAGGATAGCCATCGTGGCTCCCCACCACGTTACCGGCCGGTAGGATCGTGCCGGGCAGGCGTCGACAGCGCACAACTACGCTGACCGAACGACAGGTTTTCCATCGGTGCCCGGCCAGGCGCCGCAGCCGATTGCGACGCAGTGAAGCGCCGCCAGTGCGAGCGGAGAAGACAGGCGTGACGATCCCGTACCCGAACATCCAGCCGGCGCCGACCATCTCCCCGGTGACGCCCCCCTCGGGTGCGCCGCGTCCCCGGGTGACCTTCCTGGGTACCGGCTACCTCGGCGCGACGTACGCCATCTGCTACGCCGAGCTGGGCTACGAGGTGCTCGGCTTCGACGTCGACGCCGACAAGATCGCCAAGCTGAACGCGGGCGAGGTGCCGATCCACGAACCGGGCCTCGACGAGCTGCTACGGCGCAACCTGGCCGCCGGCCGGCTGCGGTTCTCGACCGACATCGCCGAGACCGCCGAGTTCGGCGACGTGCACTTCATCTGCGTCGGCACCCCGCAGCGGGCCGACGGCATGGGCGCCGACCTGTCGTACGTCGAGGCGTCGGTGACCGCCCTGGCCCAGCAGCTGACCCGCAAGGCGCTGATCGTCGGCAAGTCCACCGTGCCGGTCGGCACCGCCGAGTGGGTGGAGCAGCTCGTCGGCAAGCACACCCCGACCGACCTGGCCGTCGAGGTGGCCTGGAGCCCCGAGTTCCTCCAGGAGGGCTTCGCCGTCGACGACGTGCTGCGCCCCAACCGGATCGTGGTCGGCGTCAAGAGCGAGTGGGCCAACGCCATGCTCTACGCCGCCCACAAGGGCGTCTTCGACCTGGCCGCCACCGAGGACCGCGAGGTCCCGCTGGTGGTCACCGACTTCGCCACCGCCGAACTGGTCAAGGTCGCCGCGAACGCCTTCCTGGCCACCAAGATCTCCTTCATCAACGCGATGGCCGAGGTCTGCGAGGCCAGCGGCGGCGACGTCACCCAGCTCGCCCGCGCCATCGGCTACGACCCCCGGATCGGCAACCGGTTCCTCCAGGCCGGCCTCGGCTTCGGCGGCGCGTGCCTGCCCAAGGACATCCGCGCCTTCCAGGCCCGCGCCCAGGAGCTGGGCGCCGGCGAGGCGCTGCGCTTCCTGCACGAGGTCGACCTGATCAACCTGCGTCGCCGCACCCGGGTCCTCCAGCTCGCCTCCGACCTGCTCGGCCGCCGCTCCGGCCCGGCCGGCCCGGACTTCTCCGGCACCCGGATCGCGGTGCTCGGCGCGACCTTCAAACCCAACACCGACGACGTCCGCGACGCCCCGGCGCTCGCGGTCGCCGCGCTGCTCGCCAAGGCCGGCGCCGACGTGCACGTGTACGACCCGCAGGGCGCCGAGAACGCCCGCCGAATCGCCCCCGAGCTGGTCTACGAGCCCAGCATGAACGACGCCGTCTCCGGGGCCGACCTGGTCTGCGTACTCACCGAGTGGGCCGACTTCCGCAACGCCGACCCGGTGGCCCTCGGCGAGCTGGCCGCCGGCCGACGCGTCGTCGACGGCCGCAACTGCCTCGACGCGGCACTGTGGACCCAGGCCGGCTGGGAGTACCGGGGCATGGGCCGCCCCTGACGACACCGCGACGCGCCGGCGCGGGAGGTGGTCCTCCCGCGCCGGCGCGTTTTTTGTACCCCTAACGGAGCGGCAGGTGTCGAAATCCACGCCCGCGCAGGGCATGCTGCGTGGGGGCGGCGTCCACAGTGCGTCCGGCCGGGTGGAGGGATGTCGTGGAGAGCTTCCAGTGCTCCTCGTGCGGGCGGCAGATCAAGCCGGCGGCCCGCTGCCCCAACTGCGGGGCCGAGCAACCGCAGTGGCGCGATCACCTCGCCGAGATCGAACGCTCCATCGCCGAGATGAAGGCCCGCGACGCCGAGATCGCCCGGGAGCAGCGGCAGATCGCCGCCAAGATGCAGGCCGCCCTCTTCCAGCGGGACATCCTCGCCCACGCCGGTGAGGAACGCATCAAGCAGGCCACCCGGCCGCGCCGGGTGCTGCGCCGCAAGGCGGACCGGCGACCGCCCACCGCCACCACCGGGGCACCGCCCCGGGTGCCCCGGCAGGGCGCCCCCGCCGGGCCGGCCGGCCCCGACGAACCACCGCTCCCACCGCCGTACCGGACCGCCACCTGGCTGGGCGCGGACAACCCGGAACACCCGGCCGAGGCCTCCTCCCGTGAGGTGCAGAACATCCCGCTCGGGCTGGGCGCGCTGGTGCTGGCCGTCGCCGCGGTGGTCTTCGCCGCCGTCGCGACCAGCTCGATGGACGCCCTCGCCCGGCTCGGCATCCTGCTGGTCGCCACCGTCCTGCTGCTGCTCGCCCCGCCGGTGCTGGCCCGGCGGGGGCTGACCTCCACCGCCGAGACGATCGCCACGGTCGGCCTGCTGCTGGTGCCGCTGGCCGGGTACGCGCTGTGGGCGGTCGACCGGATCGGCGCGTCCGGGGCCGTCTTCTCCGGGGTGATCTTCGCGCTGACCACCGGCGTCGCCCTCGCCTACGCCCTGGGCACCGGCCTGCGGGCACCCCGGTTCGCGGCGGTGCTGGCCGCCCAACCCGTGGTGCCGCTGCTCGTCTACGGCTGGATCAGCGGCGCGACCGGCTGGGCGGTGGTGCTCACCGTGGTGGCCGTGCTCGACCTCGCGCTGGTCCGCTCCGGCATCATGCGGGAACGGCCGGCCCCGCCGGAGTCCACCGCCGACCGGCCCACCGGGCCACCCCGGCAGCGGGTCGCCCCGGACGGCCGGCCGGAGGGGGCACCCGAGGAGTCGGGCGAGGTGCTCGACGGCACGGCGGCCACCCCGGGCGGCGTCCCCCGGCCGGTGCCGTGGCTGCCCCAGATGACCTGGCTGCTGCACGGGGTGGCGGTGGCCCTCGCCCTGGCGTACGCGGTCACCGCCCTGCTGCGGGCGCAGACCGTACCGGCGGCCACCGCTGCCGGCGCGGCGCTGCTGCTCGCCGCGGCGGTGGGTCTGGCCGGCACCCTGCTGCTGCGCCGCCCACCGTTGCCCGACGTGGGCGCCGGCATCCTCACCCTGGCCGTGATCGGCGCGCTGGGCCGGATCGCCTCGGTGGCCTTCCCGGGCCGGGCACTGCTGCTGATCGCCGCGGTCATCACGCTGACCGGGCTGGCCGTGCGGGCCGTACCGGAAGCCGCCCGGCGGGGGCCGCAGCTCGCCTCCGCCGCGGCACTGACCGTCAGCGGCCTGGTGGTGGCCGGCGGCGCCCTGCGGGCCGGGCTGGCACCGGTCGAGGCGGCGCTGCCCGCCTGGCGGGCCG
>NZ_JACGMO010000240.1:0-3619 GCF_015354745.1 Micromonospora sp. S-DT3-3-22 | reverse complement strand
TAGCTGGTGGTGCAGGTGATGCTGGCCGGCGGGTTGTTGGTGCCGTTCCACGTCGCGGTGAAGCCGAACGTGGTGGAGGCGCCTGCGGCGAGCGTGCCGTTGTAGGCGACGTTGGCGACCGTCACGTTCGCCCCGCTCTGGGTGTGGCTGCCGTTCCAGATCTGGGTGATCGCCTGGCCGTTGGGAAAGCTCCAGGAGACCTTCCACCCGTTGACCGGCGTGGCGCCGGCGGTGACGGTGACGTCGGCCTGGAAGCCACCGGCCCAGGAGTTGGTGATGGTGTACTTCGCCGTTGCCTGGCCGGCCGGCGGCGCGGTGGTGCCGGTCGGCGTCGGGGTCGGCGTCGCGGTGGGGGTCGCGCCGACGAAGGTTAGCTTGACCACGTACGCGAGTGCGTTGTACGGAGCGCTCGCCGAGGGCATGGCGACGTGCAGGCCGGACCCGTCCTGGGTGGGCCGGGGCAGGTTGACGTACGTGCCGGCGGTGGAGCCGAGCAGCTGCACGCCGGTCAGGTTGCCCAGGTTCACCCGGCTCGACGTCATCGTCGAGATGGTCAGGGTGCTGCCCGGCCAACCCAGCACCGTCGCGTACAGGACGGTGTTGTTCTTGTCGCGGGTGAACCGGATGTCCCGGTTGGTGCCCGCGCGTGGGGTGACGAAGGACCCACCGCCCATCTGGGTGGGTCCCTCGCCGTGGACGGACCAGGCCCGGGTGCCGTAGATCGACTCGCCGAACCGCCTGAGGTGGTCGCCGATGCCCCGCAGGATCGTCTGCTGCCCGGAGGGGATGACACCGTCGGCCGTCGGCGCGACGTTGAGGACCATGGTGCCGTTCTTGCTGACCCGGTCGATCAACGCGTGCAGCAGGGCGGTGGTCGAGTAGTAGCCGATGCCCTGGGTGTAGCACCAACTGCTGCTGGAGACGCTGTCGTCGGTGAGCCAGTACGGGGACTGGATGCCCGCCGGGCCGCCCCGTTCGAAGTCGTAGACCTCACCGCGGTTGTTGAACCCGTCCTTGTAGGTGGCCACCACGTCCCGGTTCCACGTGACAGCGTTGTTGTAGTAGTACGCCAGGAAGTCCAGTCGCCGGGCCTCGTCGATCCGGCCCAGGTAGAGGTCCTGCCAGATGAGATCGGGCTGGTAGCCGTCGATGACCTCCCGCAGTTTGTCGGTCCACAGCTGCTGCTCGGTGGCGTTGTCGAGCTGACCGTAGAGTTTGCGCAGGGTGGTGCTGGACTGCTGCGGCACGTACTGGTAGTAGCCGCCGAAGTTCCACTGGTGGTGCAGCGAGACGAACAGCTTGAGACCCTTGGCGCGGATGGCGTCGGCGTGCAGCCGCAGCAGGTCCAGCTTCGGGCCGGTCGCCACGGAGTTCCACTCGTTGACCCTGCTGTTCCACATCGAGTAGCCGTCGTGGTGCTCGGCCACCGGGCCGGCGAACTTCGCCCCGGCGTCGACGAACAACTGGGCCCACTCGTTGGGGTCCCAGTTGCCGCCGGCGGATCTGAGCTTCGGCGCGAACTGCACCCAGTTGCCCGCCTTGTCGCGGGCCCCGTTGATGAAGTTGTGGTACGGCCAGGCCGCCGGATCGCCGTACGCGCTCTTGTGATGGTTGTTCTCGTACGAGCCGTTGTTGTACATGTTGCGCGGGTACCACTCGTTGCCGAACGCGGGAACGGTGAACGCCCCCCAGTGGTAGTAGATGCCGAACTTGCCGTCCTGGAACCACTCGGCGGCCGGTGGGTGCTGGTCGACCGAGGCCCAGGTGGGCGTGTAGCTCTGCGGCCCTGCCGTGGCCAGGGCGTTGCGGACGCCGAGCAGGCCGGTGGCGGCGGCGACGCCGGTGGCGCCGCCCGCGACGAGCAGGCCGCGGCGGGTCAGTCGAAGCGAGGACGAGGACATTGGACGGTCTCCTGCCCGGACGGTGGTGGGATGACCTGCCGCAGAAGGTGTCACCGGTAGCCGGCGGCGACGATGTTCGCCTGGACGGCGTTCTCGGTGGCGTCGGTGGGGTAGCCGGCGGTCATCACGCCCTCGTAGAAGGTGCCGGCCGCGCCGTGGCTGTTGTCACCGCCGATACCGAGGATGATCGCGCCTTCCTTTTTCATCGGGTTGTAGCCCGCCACGTTGGGGCGTGCGCCGTTGTAGAAGGTCGACAGGCTGCCGGACTGGGCGTTGCCGCCACGGATGGCCCAGTGGTTGGGCTCGCCCTTGATGATGGCGGTGAGGTAGCGGTGGCTGATGCTGGGGTCGTTGGCGTTGTACTTCTGGTTGACCCCGGAGAAGAGGCCGTTCTCGAGGTCGGCCATGATCCACGGGCCGTTGCCGGCGCCGTAGCCCCAGACCTTGTTGTTGCCGAAGTAGATGGCCTCCATGGTGCCGTTGCCGTTGTCCCGGCTGTTGGTCTCGGCGTTGCCGTAGTCGAAGCAGCAGCCGCCGTTGTAGTGGGTGCCGTCGAGGATGGCGTACATCCCCTCGGGTTGGTCGCCCTTGGCGATGCCGTTGGTGGTGTTGTTCCGGTAGCCGGTGCCGGGGGCGACGAACACCCCGTACGCCTTCTGGCCGTTGAGCGTGGTGGGGGCGGCGGTGGCGTTGGCGAGGTTGTCGTATCCGCCGGGGGCGGGGCCGGGGAAACCGCCGGGAGGCGCCTGGGTGAGGTGGTTACCGCGGCCGCTCTGGTCGTAGATGATGGTGATCAGGCAGGTGGTGTTGGCGCAGAAGGTGTCCTGGGCGGCGGCGTTGGCGACTCCGCCGGCGGTCAGTGGGGTGATGTTGCGGGTGGTGTTGTCCGAGGCGCGGCGGACCTGGTAGAGGTTGCCGGTGTACGCGGCGTACAGGGCCCGGGTGGTGCTGTGCGCGGCCACGCAGGGCGTGTTGCCGGCGGCGTAGAGGTCGCAGGGCAGGCGGGTGCCCGGCGGCGGCGTGGTGGGTGGGGGCGTGGTGGGCGGAGGGGTGGTCGGCGGCGGTGTGGTGGGTGGCGGTGTGGTCGGGGTGACGCCGCCGGTGCAGGTCGTGCCGTTCAGCGTGAACGTGGTGGGGGCCGGGTTGCTGCCGGTCGCCGCGCCGTTGAAGCCGAACGAGGTGCTGCCTCCGGTGGGGATGCTGCCGTTGTAGGACACGTTGGTGACGGCGACCTGGGCGCCCGACTGGGTGTAGGAGCCGTTCCAGAGCTGGGTGACGGTCTGGCCGGCGTCGAAGCTCCAGGTGAGCCGCCAACTGGTGACCGGGTCGCCCAGGTTGGTGATGGTGACGCCAGCGCCGAAGCCGCCGGGCCACTGTGAACTGACCGTGTAGGTGACCTGGCAGCCGGCGGCCGCCGCGGACGCCTGGGGCGTCCCGACTGTGCCGCTGCTGATCAGGACCAGCGTGGCCAGGGCCGCGACCGGCCCCGACGCTCGACGCCGGACAGTGCCACGTTTCATGGAGTCCTCCAGATGTGGACGAGAGTTCACGGGCCCACTCGGGGTGGGTCCCTCCGGTTCGCCGCCTGTCGGGCCCGAACTCCGGCAGGCAGGAGCAACCGTGCAGCCTGGCGAGTCCGCTGGTCGGTGCCGTCGGGGCTGGCGGCCCGGACGCCGGGGGCGCTGACCAGCCGAATCGGCGGCAGAGGGCGTGACCCA
>NZ_JACGMO010000023.1:0-71693 GCF_015354745.1 Micromonospora sp. S-DT3-3-22 | reverse complement strand
CGGCGGGCGCGGGGGGCGGGCCACCGGGCCCCGGCGGCGGACCCGGCGGGGCAGGCCGTCGCCGTCGACGGCGGCCTCCACCGACGAGGTACGGGCCGGGGCGAACGGCAGCACCGTCTGGTCCGGTCGCTCCCGGGTGGTCCGGGTGGTACGCGGTCGGGGCAGGGTGGTCAGCCGGGTCACCGACGCCGCCGGACGGTCCCGGGTCGGCGGGGCGATCGGCGGCTCCTCGGTGATCAGGTCGGCCGGGAGGCGTACCAGCGCGGTGAGCCCGACCGGCGTCCCGGCCCGCAGGGTGACCCGGACGCCGTGCCGGGCGGCCAGCCGCGAGACCACGAACAGGCCGAGCCGGGCGCTGTCGGCCGGGTCGAACTCGGGCGGGGTGGCCAGCCGCCGGTTGGCGTCCTCGACCGCCTGCGGTGACATCCCGAGCCCGTGGTCGGTGATCTCGACGAGGTAGCCGTCGACGACCGACGCCCCGGTCACCTCGACCCGACGCTCGGGCGGGGAGAACGCGGTCGCGTTCTCGATCAGCTCGGCGAGCAGGTGGATGACGTCGGCGACGGCCCGGCCGAGCAGCCCGGCCGGCTCGACCCGGCCGATGTCCACCCGGTCGTACGCCTCGACCTCGGAGATCGCGCCGCGCAGCACGTCCAGCAGGGCGACCGGCTGCCGCCAGCCCCGGCCCGGTGCCGCCCCGGCCAGGATGACCAGGTCCTCGGCGTGCCGGCGCAGCCGGGTCGCCAGGTGGTCGACGCGGAACAGCTCGGCCAGCTCGTCCGGGTCCTCGGCGCGGCGCTCCATCCGGTCGAGCACGGCGAGCTGCCGGTGCACCAGGCCCTGACTGCGCCGGGCGAGGTTGAGGAAGACCTCGTTCAACCCCCGGCGCAGCGTCACCTCGTCGATCGCCGACCGCACCGCCACCCGGCTGACCTCGGTGAACGCCCGCCCGACGTCGCCGATCTCGTCCGCGCCGTAGGACAGCGGCGGGGCCTCCCGGGCCACGTCGACCTGTTCGCCCCGGCGCAGCCGGGCCACCACGTCGGGCAGCCGGTGCCCGGCCAGCTCCAGCGCGGCGTTGCGGACGGCGGACAACCGGCGGGCCAGCGTCCGCCCGACCCGGACGGCGACCAGCAGCGACACCCCGATCGCGACGAGGCCCAGCACCCCGGCGACGCCGAGGCGCAGCAGGATCGTGACGGCCACCGGCACGGACCGTTCGGCCAGCCCGTCGGCCTGGCTGAGTTCGAAGTCGCGCAACCCCTGCTGGACGGCCTCCTGGCTGGCCTGCCAGGTACGCGGGTCGATCGGCGGGAGGCCGGACGGCCCGGCGCTGAGCAGTTGCTCCTGCATGGTGCGGAGCCGGACGAACACCTCCCCCTCCACCAGCCGCTGGTAGGCGGCCCGGTCGGCGGCCGGCAGGTCGGCCACCGCCGATTCGGCGAGGAACCGTTCGTTGGCGATGGTCTGCACCAGCCGCAGGTGCTCGCCCTCGGTGAACCGGCCGGCGACGAACGCCCCGGCGAGCATCGCGTCGGTCTGGCCGAGCAGTTCGCGGGAGCGGCCGACCGCGGTGAGGGCGAGTGCCTGCCGGTTCAACTCGGCGTCGGGCAGCGCCGCCGTCGCGGCGAACGCCTGGAAGGCCGAGGAGATCATGCCGCTGTACAGGCCGATGGCGCCGGCCCGGTCGACCTGCCGGCGGTCGATGAACCCCCGGCCGGCCGGCAACGCCTCCAGGGCGGCGCCGAGCGCGTCGAGCCGGGCGTTGAGCAGGTCACCGGCGGCGTCCCGCAGCGCGTCGCCGGCCATCATCCGACGCAGCTCGACGATCGCCTCGTCGGTGCGTCGCCGCTGGTCGGCGAGGGCGGGCAGGGTGCCGGTGCCGGCCAGTTGGATCACCGAGGTCCGCCGTTCCCGTTGCAGCTCGGCCACCACCCGTTCGCCGGGGCGGCCGAAGTCCGACAGCAGGGTCCGGGCGGCGAGCAGGTCGAGCGCCGGCCCGAAGGTCAACGTCGTGGCGAAGATCCAGAGCGCCAGGAGGGCGGCCACCGGGGTGACGACCAGGGCGGTCAGCTTGGCGCGGATCGGCCAGTCGCGGGTGTCCATGAGTCCTCGCCCGGGCGGGAGTGTCGGCGGTGGCGCCGGCACCGACCGGGCGGTTCCGGCATCGATGCCGGGCACCGGCGCGGCACCTTGGGCAGAATACGTAATCCTGACGCTCAGCACTACCGTGCGTCTCCCGGCGTCACCGCTGCGTCGCCGCCCCGCCACGCGACGGGCCGCCCCGGCCGACCGGGCCGCAGCCGGCTTGATCAGGCATCCGCGCCGGGCCGTGGTGCCCGTGCCGAGCCCGTGCCGGCCGGGCCGGACCGATGGAAAAACGTGATCGGATTTCCCCCCGGACGGACCCGGACGGACGTCGTGGCCGCTTCGTCCCGGTCGGGATCGGCGTGGGCGGAGGAAATTCGCCGGATCGGGATTGGTGATCAGTGCGGGGAGGGAATACCGCAGGGCGAAGGAGGAGCCATGTCGCCCACGCAGATAGTCCTACTGGTTCTCGCCGTACTGGTGGTGGCGGCGCTGGTCGCCGTGGCCGTGGTGGCCAACCGCCGACGCGCCCTGCGGTCCCGGTTCGGGCCGGAGTACGACCGGGTGGTCGCGGAGCAGGACAGCCGCAGCGCCGCCGAGCGGGAACTGCGCGAACGGGAGCGCCGCCACGCGGAGTTGACGCTCACCCCGCTCAGCCCGACCGACCGGGCCCGGTACGCCACCGCCTGGGAGGAACTCCAGGTCCGCTTCGTCGACTCGCCGGCCGAGGCCGTCGGTGACGCCGACGAGCTGGTCAGCCGTCTGATCGCCGACCGGGGCTACCCGACCGGGGAGTTCGCCGAGCAGGCCGCGCACCTGTCGGTGGAGCACGCCCGCACCCTGACCCACTACCGGGAGGCGCACGAGATCCGGCTGCGCAACGAGCGTGGCGAGGCCGGCACCGAGGATCTCCGGCAGGCCGTCGTCCACTACCGCGCCCTCGTCGCCGATCTGCTCGGCGAGGAGCCGGTCGGGCACCGCCTGCCGGAGCAGCAGCACCCGGACAGCCCGCAGGACGCCACCACCCGCTGACGCCACCACCCGCTGAGGAGAACACCGCCATGCGCCAGGACGAGCAGCAGTCGACCACCGACCACCCCGAGGTCGTCCGGTCCACCCCGGTGGCGGTGCCGCCGCCGGACGCGGTGGACGCCGACCCGGGCGGCCGGCACGCCACGGCCCGCGACGACCGGGACCGCGACGGCGTCGACGACCGGGACCCCATCGACCTCGACGACGACGGCATCGACGGCGACGGCTTCGACGACCGGGACGGCTTCGACAACCACGACGGCTACTACGGCCCGCGGGCCGACGACGGGTCGCCCCTCACCCGCCCGCACCCCCGCGACGACGCCGAGCTGGCGACCGACCGGGAGACACCGGCCGGCACCGACCCGGACGGGGACCGGCGGCCGGAGTTCCACGAGCCCGCGCCCCTGCCCACCGCCTTCGGGGCGGCCAGCGTGGGCGACGCGGTGGCCGCGTCGGCGCTGGCCGGCGGACGACCGCAGGACGAGCGGGACGCCCGGGACGAGGACCTCGCCGTGCCCGGTGACGGGGCGCCGGGGCGGACCGGGCCGTTCGACGACGAGCGCGCCGACCCGACCGGGGCGGACCGGATCCACGACCGGGACCGCTGGTCGGCCGACCGCACCGCCGCCGACGTCGACGCCGGGGACACCGCCACCCGGGACGTCGACGCCACCGGCCCGGCCGGCCACGCCGACCCGGACCGGGACACCGACCGGCCGGCCCCGGTGACCGACGCCGCCGGCTACGGCAGCGCCACCCCGGCGATGGTCGACCCGGACGCGACGGCCGACGGCGACGGGTCGACGGCGGCCGGCGTCGTCGCGGCCGGTGCCGCCGGCGCGGCCGCCGACCGGTCGACGGGCGCGAACGTGCCCAGCGACGCGGCGACCCTGTTCGAGGCGGACGCCGCGCAGGGCTTCCGGGACCGGTGGCGCGACGTGCAGCTCCGCTTCGTCGACGACCCCCGGGGCGCGGCCGGCGAGGCGCAGTCGCTCGTCGAGGAGGCGATCGCGGCCCTCTCCGAGGCGCTCGCCGGGCAGAAGGAGAAGCTGGGCGGCTGGCAGGGCGCCGACGAGGCGGACACCGAGCAGCTCCGGGTGGCCGTGCGGCGCTACCGCGACTTCCTGGACCGCGTGCTGGGCCGCTGAACCGCCGGAGGGCCGCACGGACGGCCCGCCGGCGCCGCACCGGACGGACCCACCGCCGGTGCCCACCCTC
The DNA here is from genome assembly GCF_015354745.1 of Micromonospora sp. S-DT3-3-22. NCBI lineage: Bacteria > Bacillati > Actinomycetota > Actinomycetes > Micromonosporales > Micromonosporaceae > Micromonospora > Micromonospora sp. S-DT3-3-22. Next base: position 67,352 of record NZ_JACGMO010000023.1, on the reverse strand, counting down.
CGTCGACGCCCCGGCCGGGCCACTCCCGGCCGGGGCGTCGACGGTCCGTCCGCCGAATCGACCCGGACGCCAGGCATGAAAACCCGCACGAGGGGTAATAGCGCGCCCGGCGGGCGTCAAGGGCGCATCGGAGAGGTGGCGGACGATGGACGGTGCCGGGCTCAGACTGAACATGAACGTGCTGGATTACGGAATCCTCGCGCTCTACTTCGTCACCGTCCTCGGGGTCGGTTTCGCCGCCCGCCGGGCGATCCGCACCAGCGTCGACTTCTTCCTCTCCGGGCGTTCGCTGCCCGCCTGGGTGACCGGCCTGGCCTTCGTCTCGGCCAACCTGGGCGCCCTGGAGATCATCGGGATGGCCGCCAACGGTGCGCAGTACGGCATCATGACCGTCCACTACTACTGGATCGGCGCCGTACCGGCGATGATCTTCCTGGGCATCGTGATGATGCCGTTCTACTACGGCTCCCGGGTGCGCAGCGTCCCGGAATACCTGCGGCTGCGGTTCAACCGCCCGACCCACCTGCTGAACGCGATCAGCTTCGCGGTCGCCCAGGTGCTGATCGCCGGGGTCAACCTGTACGCGCTGGCGCTGATCATGCAGGCGCTGCTCGGCTGGCCGCTCTGGCTGGCGGTCATCGTCGGCGCGGTGATCGTGCTGGCCTACATCACCGTCGGCGGGCTCTCCGGCGCGATCTACAACGAGGTGCTCCAGTTCTTCGTCATCATCGCCGGTCTGGTGCCGATCACCGTCATCGGACTGGTGAAGGTGGGCGGCTGGTCCGGCCTGATGGACTCGGTCCGCGACTCGAAGTTGGGCGAGGCCGGGCTGCACGCCTGGGAGGGCACCGGCAGCACCGCGAACCCGCTCGGCGCGCACTGGCTGGGCATCGTGTTCGGGCTCGGTTTCGTGCTCTCCTTCGGCTACTGGACCACCAACTTCGCCGAGGTGCAGCGGGCGCTGTCGGCCAAGAACATGAGCGCCGCCCGGCGTACGCCGATCATCGCCGCGTACCCGAAGCTGGTCATCCCGGTGGTGACCGTGGTCCCCGGCCTGATCGCGCTGGTCACCGTCAAGGGGCTGGGGGCCGAGTCCGGTGACCTGGTCTACAACAACGCGATTCCGCTGCTGATGCGTGACCTGCTGCCCAACGGGGTGCTGGGGATCGCGGTCACCGGCCTGGTCGCCTCGTTCATGGCCGGCATGGCGGCCAACGTCAGCGGCTTCAACACCGTCTTCACCTACGACATCTGGCAGGCGTACGTCCGCAAGGAGCGCTCCGACGAGTACTACATCCGGATCGGGCGGATCGCCACCGTGGGCGGGGTGGTGGTGGGCATCGGCACCGCGTTCATCGCCGCCGGGTTCAGCAACATCATGAACTACATCCAGGCGCTGTTCTCCCTGTTCAACGCCCCGCTGTTCGCCACCTTCATCATCGGCATGTTCTGGAAGCGGATGAGCGCGCTGGCCGGTTTCTGGTCGCTGCTGGCGGGCACCCTGGCCGCGTTGGCGACCTACCTGCTCTACAAGGCCGGCGTGGTGCACTTCAACTCCGACCTGGAGGAGAGCTTCTGGGGCGCGGGCATCGCCTTCGTCACGGTCGCCGTGGTGGCGGCGGTGGTCACCCCGCTGACCCGCCCCAAGCGGGCCGAGGAGTTGCAGGGTCTGGTCTACGGCATGGGCGGGATCGACCTGAAGGGCGACGTGCTCGCCGGGGACCAGGTCTGGTGGCGTTCGCCGGTGCTGCTCGGCGCGATCGCGCTGGTGCTGGCCGTGCTCTTCTACATCCCGGTCTTCTGAGCCCGGTCCGTCACGAGAGGGAGGCGCAGACGTGGACCAGCACAGCGAGCGGGCGAACGACCCGCAGGTCGCCGAGACCGAGAACGAACGCAAGCGGTCCGCCGCCGCCCGGCTGTTCGACATCCGCCGGGTCATCGGTGGTCTTTTCGTGGTGTACGGGGTGATCGTCGGCCTGGTCGGTCTCTTCGACTCGGCGGCCGAGATCGACAAGGCGCAGGGCGTCCGGATCAACCTCTGGGCCGGGCTGGCGATGCTGGCCTTCGGGCTGTTCATGCTGGCCTGGCAGTGGCTGCGCCCGGTGGTGCCGCCCAGCGCCGAGGAGGCCCGGGAGGTCTGATCCGCCCGGCATGGGGTCGCCCGGACGGGGTACCCGGGACGCGGGAAGCGTCTGGGACAGGAGGGCGGCACCATGACCGACCGTGACCCGAACCGACCGTTGGAGGAGCGCCCGGAGGTGGCCGCCGCAGTGGACGACGACTCCACCGTGCCGCAGTTGGCCCGGGGCGGCGCCGGTCCGGCCGATCCGTCGTTCGTCGCGCCGGGTGACCAGCCCGGTGGTGCGACCGAGGAGCTGATCGGCGACCCGTACGCCGCCGGCACCGGGGCCACCGGTACCGGCACCGGGGCCGGTGGGGACAACATCCGCACCGGGGCGGAGCAGCCCTGGGAGCCGGAGGACCTGGTCATGGCGCGCGGGCAGGACCTGACCGCGGAGAACCTGGAGCGGGCCCGGCGCGACCTGGCCGAGATGGGCCGGGCCGCGGTGGAACGTACCGTCCCCTGAGCCCGTCGCGACAGCGGCCCGGCACACGGGTGGGCCCCCGGCCCGACCTCTCGGTCGGACCGGGGGCCCGGGTGCGCCCGCCGCGTCAGTGCCTCACTCCAGCCGCAGCGGGCTGGTTCGTCAGAGCGCCGGGTAGGCGTTCTTCATGAGCTCCTGGAACTGCGCGGAGAACCAGGCGCCGGAGATCGGAGCGTTGGGCAGCGCACCGCTCATGCTGTTGCCGTTGCGGGCGTTACCGGTGTAGGTCGGGTCGCACATCCGGTCGAAGCCCTTGCCCTCGTTGTTCGGGATGAGGGAGCTGGAGCCGTCGGACTCACCCGGAGGCTTCACCCAGACGTAGGCGTCGATGCCCGACTCGGGGTTGGCCTTCGGCCGCTCGCCGAGACCCGCACCGGCCTGGTTGCACCAGTTGCCGGCGTGCAGACGACGGTCGATGCGACCACCGTTGACGTAGGTGTCCACGCTGGTCGTCGCACCCGGGCCGGTGGGCCGGGCGGTGCCGCCCCAGCCGTTACGGGAGGTGTCGATCAGCATGCCGATGTTGCTGTTGAAGCCGACCGAGACCAGCTTGGTGCGGAACGCCTGGGCGAACGACAGCTCGTCGACGTACTGGTTCCAGTCGATCCACTTGGCCTGGCGCACGGTCTGGCCGTTCACCGAGTCGGTGATCTTGACGTACGGCTCCTTCAGGGCGGAGTAGTTCGCCGTGTTGGTGATGAAGCCGTGCACGTAGTTCACGTTGCTGCCGGACGCGGTGGCCGCGGTCTTCAGGATGTCGGCGGTCGGGCCGAAGTTGGTGTCCCAGCCCAGCCAGCCGTGGTGACCGGCGTCGATGTAGTTGTAGACGTTGCCGATCGAGCCCAGCTTGGCCAGGGCGTAGCCGACGCCGTTGACGTACGCGCCGTTGGCCTTCACCACGTCACACTGCACCGTGCCACCGGCGTTGCCGGAGGTGTTGGTGATCAGGTTCGGCAGCGAGTCGATCTCGATGATGTTGATGATCCGCAGGCTGGCGTACTTGGCGTCCCGCTGGATCGCGGCGATCGGGTCGATGTACTCCGCCTTGTAGCGCGGCAGTTCGTCGGCGGCCAGCTCACCGTTGGAGGCGAGCGCCGAGCAGTCCCGGCCGGGCAGGTTGTAGATCACGAACTGGATGTAGCCGGCACCCTGGGCGAGGGCGGCGTCCAGGTGGTCCTTGACGCCCATCGCGCCGTTGGAGCTGCTGTCGGTGGTGCCGTTGATCGCGGCGATCCGGTCCAGCCACACGGCGGTCGGGTTGTTGGAGATCCGGCTGCCACCGGCCTCGGCGTCCGCCTTGGCCTTCCACTCCGGGTTCACGTAGCCCTTGACCCCGGCGTAGGGGTTGTCCACCTTCTGCCCCGGCGGGGGCGTGGTGGGCGGAGGCGTCGTGGGCGGCGGGGTGGTGGGCGGAGGCGTGGTCGGCGGGGGCGTGGTGGGCGGAGGCGTGGTGGGCGGCGGGGTGGTGGGCGTGGTGCCGCCGTTGCAGACCACCCCGTTCAGGGTGAACGAGGTCGGCTTGGGGTTGCTGCCGCTCCACGAGCCGTTGAAGCCGAGGGTGGTGCTGCCGCCGCGACCCAGCGAGCCGTTGTAGGACTCGTTGGTGGCGGTCACGTTCTGGCCGCTCTGCGACCACTTGGCCGACCAGCCCTGGGTCACCCGCTGGCTGCTGTTGGGGAAGGTGAAGCCGAGGGTCCAGTTGCTGATCGGGTCACCCACGTTGCGGATGGTGACGTTCGCGGTGAAGCCACCGGACCAGTCGTTGGTGGTGTAGTCGATGCTGCACTGGGTGGCGGCCTGCGCCGCGGTGACCGGGAGGGTCACCAGCCCGCCCGCGACCAGCACGCTCGCCCCGGTGAGGGCGAACGCCCGGCGTCGGGCGGACAGACTTCTCCACAGATTCATGCCTTTTGCACTCCTTGGGCGAGACCGGCACCACGAGGGGACCGGCAAGTGGCGCGTGAGCGTCCTGGGGTACGGACGACCCCGGCGCCAACGGGACATCTCGGGGGGTGCCCGACCCGGAGGACGGGCGTGGTGGTGGTGAGCTTCACCGGCCCGCACGGACCGGTCGGCGGCGATGTCGTCCGGTGCACCGGTTGCCCTCGACCTCTGCCGTGCGCGGTGTGGCTCCCCGAACCGCGTGCAGCGATTCTTGCATGGGAGCGCTTCCATGGCAATGGCTCGATACTTCGCGGCAACCTGGCCGCAACGCCCGGGCCGGCATCCGGGCCGCTACGAGCCTATCTCCGCCCAGCCCGGCCGGGAGCGCACCGACCGCGCAGCCGGGTGGTAATACCGACACAAGCGGCCCGGGGTGCTTAAGGGTCGCATCATCGGTAAAGCCGAAAACACGAATCTTTCCCCGAATAAGTCATGAAACCGTCTAACGTCGGTCATAGCTCGACTGTCGTCGGGCTCAGGACAACAGGGGATGGAGTGACGCAGGTCATGGCTAACAAGATGCTCGGGAAGGTTGTCGCGGGTGCCGCTCTCGGTGGCGCGTCCCTTCTGGTGTTCACGCCGGGGATCGCGTTCGCGGACGGTCACCACGACGGCGAGAGCCGGGACGGCAAGGTCATCGCCAAGCCGCACGTCGTCAAGCCCGGCGACGAGGTCAAGCTCATCGAGATCTGCCCGGAGGCGCAGGAACACGCCTTCGTCTGGTCCAAGGTCACCGGCAAGGTCAAACTCAAGCCCGCCGAGGGCCGCGGCGAGGAACACGGCGGCTGGAAGGACGACGAGGGCAAGGGCGACGAGCACGGCAAGCCCGAAGAGGGCAAGGGCGAGGACCACGGCAAGCCCGGAGAAGGCAAGGGCGAGGAGGGCAAGGGCGAGGACCACGGCAAGGGTCCCGACGGCCAGGCCCCCGACGACAACGGCCCCAAGCCGCAGCCCCCGGCCGAGGGTGGACAGCCCCCGGCGGACGGCGGTCAGGGCGGCGGCTTCATGGCCGCCGACCAGGGCCCGGACCACGGCGGCAAGCCCGACGAGGGCAAGGGCGAGGAACACGGCAAGCCCGAAGAAGGCAAGGGCGACGAGCACGGCAAGCCCGAAGAAGGCAAGGGCGACGAGCACGGCAAGCCCGAAGAAGGCAAGGGCGACGAGCACGGCAAGCCGGGGGCCGGCGAGGAGTCCGGCGAGCACGGCAAGCCCGGCTGGGACGAGGAGTCCGACGAGGGCGACTGGCAGGGCCACGAGGGCTACGGCAAGGACGACGAGTCCGGCTACGGCAAGGACGAGGAGTCCGGCTACGGCAAGGACGAGGGCGGCTGGGAGCACAAGAAGGACTTCGTCTACTACGGCGAGGCCGAGATCTCCAAGGACGCCCGTCCGGGCCGCTACGAGTTGGAGGGCTCGTGCGGCGAGGGCGAGCTGGTCGTCCTGCCGAAGGGGCACGTCGACGGCGGTGACGGTGGGATGACCACCACCGGTGCCGACCGGGGCATGGCCGCCGGTGGTGCGGGCATGATCGGCGCGGCTGCCCTCGGCGGCATCGTGCTGATGCGGCGGCGTCGGGCCAATGAGCTCGGCTGACCTGACGGCGACACGGGCCGGCGGCCGTCACGGGAGACCGTGGCGCGCCGCCGGCGCGGCCGTCGTCGTCCTCCTCGCCATGGCCGGCTCCGGCATGATCGGCGCGTCGATCCGGACCACGCCCCCGCCCCGTCCGCCGCAGCCGGCGGCCCAGGCCGCACCGCAGACCGCCCCGACGGACACCCCGGCCGGGGACACCGGGCCGGTCGACGACCCAGACGCGCAGGTCCCCGCCGACGCGAGCGTGCCGCCGGGCCCCGACCCGCTGCCCCGCTCCGCTCCCACCTCGATCGTGATCCCCAGGATCGGGGTCAACGCGGGGATCATGCCGCTGGGCACCAACCCGGACGGCACGGTCCAGGTGCCCCCGCTGAACCAGGCCCAGCAGGCGGGCTGGTACGAGCCGGGCGTCAGCCCCGGCGAAACCGGCAACGCGGTGATCGTCGGGCACGTCGACTCGGCACAGCTCGGGCCGGCGGTCTTCTTCCAGCTCGGCTCGCTCCTGCCCGGCGACACCGTCGCGGTGGCGCGGGCCGACGGCAGCACCGCCACCTTCACCGTCGACGAGGTGCGGTCCTACCCGAAGACGCAGTTCCCCACCGACCTGGTGTACGGCCCGAACGACCGTCCCGGGCTGCGGGTGGTGACCTGCGGCGGCCAGTTCGACCAGGCCGCCGGCAGCTACCAGGACAACGTGATCGTCTTCGCCACGCTGACGTCCTGAGCCGGCCGCGGCCGGTCACACACGACCGCGCCCGGGGCGGGACCCTCGTCCCGCCCCGGGCGCGGTCGGCGTACGGTCAGGCGGCGGCGGACGTCCGGACCAGGGTGCGGATCTGCCGCAGCAGCACCGACAGCGAGGCGAGGTCCGCCCGCGACTCGTCGAACTCCCCCATCGCCCGGTGCGCCCGGTGGATCGAGGTGGCGTTCGACTGCTCCCACTGGAGCACCCGCTCCTGCGGCGGCAGGTCACCCGGGGTGGAGTCGAGCACCTCCCCGGTCAGCGCGGCCAGCGCGGCGTACAGGTCGTAGCGCAGCGCCATCCGGGCCAGCGTCTGCCAGCGGTCCTCACGCGGCAGCAGGGAGATCTTCGACAGCAGCGAGTCCACCCGGAACCGGTCGGAGAGCACGAAGTAGACCGACGCCACCTCGCCGACGTCCCGGCCACTGGTCCGCGCCGTCTCCACCACGTCCAGCAGGCCGAAGCTGTACATCAGCCGGGTCGCCCGCCCGGCCAGCTCGGCCGGCAGTCCCCGGGCGGTCATCGCGTCGATGTGCGCCTGCAACGACTCCCGCTCGCTGCCGTGGAACCGGTCCTGAAGGTCGGGCAGCAGCCGGGCCACCCCGTCGCGGAGCCGCTCGATCTCGGCGGGCACGTCGATCGGCGAGCGCCGGTTGGTCACCAGCCACCGGACGGCCCGGTCGAGCAGCCGGCGGGTGTCCAGGTAGACGCTGGTCTGCAACTCCGGCGGGACCTCGTTGTCCAGCGCCTCGACCGCGTCCCACAGCTCGCGCAGCCCGAAGACCTCCCGGACCACCACGTACGCCCGGATCACGTCGGCCGCCGACGCGGCCGTCTCCTCGACGACCCGGAAGACGAACGAGATGCCGCCCCGGTTGATCGCCTCGTTGACCAGGACCGTGGTGACGATGTCCCGACGCAGCCGGTGCTGGGCCATCCGGTCGGCGAACCGCTCGCGCATCGGCGTCGGGAAGTACCTGACCAGGACGTCGGTCGTCCACTCCTCGTCCGCGAGGCCCTCGGCCAGGATCTCCCGCTCCAGCACGATCTTGACGTACGCGAGCAGCACCGCGAACTCCGGCGCGGTCAGCCCGGACTCGGTGCGGACCGCCAGCTCCTCGTCCGGGGGCAGCGCCTCCAGCGCCCGGTCGAGCTGGCCGGCCCGCTCCAGCTCGCTGATCATCCGGCGGTGCACCGGCAGCAGCGAGGCGGCCTGGGCCTGCGAGTTGTTGATCGCCCGCGCCTGGTCGTAGTTGTCCCGCAGCACCAGCTCGGCGACCTCGTCGGTCATCTGGGCGAGCAGCTCGTCGCGCTCGGGCACGTCCAGCGCGCCGTCGGCGACCGCCGTGTTGAGCAGGATCTTGATGTTCACCTCGTGGTCGGAGCAGTCCACCCCGGCCGCGTTGTCGATGAAGTCGGTGTAGATCCGGCCGCCGGTAGACGCGTACTCGATCCGGCCGAGCTGGGTGCAGCCCAGGTTGCCGCCCTCGCCGACGACCCGGCAGCGCAGGCTCTTGCCGTCCACCCGGATCGAGTCGTTGGACTTGTCGCCCACCTCGGCGTTGGTCTGGCTGGACGCCTTCACGTAGGTGCCGATGCCGCCGTTCCAGAACAGGTCGACCGGCGCGGTGAGGATCGCCTTCATCAGCTCCGCCGGGCTGAGCTGGGTGACGTCGTCGGCCAGGCCGATGGCCGCGCGCACCTGCGGGGTGACCGGGATCGACTTGGCCCCGCGCGGGAAGATCCCGCCACCTTCGGAGATCAGCTTCGGGTCGTAGTCCTCCCACGACGACCGGGGCAGGTCGAACAGCCGCTTGCGTTCCCGGAAGGAGGTGGCGGCGTCCGGGTCCGGGTCGAGGAAGATGTGCCGGTGGTCGAACGCGGCCACCAGCCGGATGTGCTCGGAGAGCAGCATCCCGTTGCCGAACACGTCACCGGACATGTCGCCGACGCCGACCACGGTGAAGTCCTGGGTCTGGGTGTCGTGGCCCAGCTCGCGGAAGTGCCGCTTGACCGACTCCCAGGCGCCCCGGGCGGTGATGCCCATCTTCTTGTGGTCGTAGCCGGCGGAGCCGCCGGAGGCGAACGCGTCGCCCAGCCAGAAGCAGTGCGCCGCCGAGATCTGGTTGGCGATGTCGGAGAACGTCGCGGTGCCCTTGTCCGCCGCCACCACCAGGTACGGGTCGTCGGGGTCGTGCCGCACCACGTCCACCGGCGGCACGATGTCGCCGGAGACGATGTTGTCGGTGACGTCGAGCATCGCGCCGACGAACTCCTGGTAGCAGGCGACCGCCTCGTCCCGGTCCCCCGGCTTCTGCTTCAGCACGAAGCCGCCCTTGGCGCCGACCGGCACGATCACCGCGTTCTTCACCATCTGCGCCTTGACCAGGCCGAGCACCTCGGTCCGGAAGTCCTCCCGCCGGTCGGACCAGCGCAGCCCGCCCCGGGCCACCGGCCCGAACCGCAGGTGCACACCCTCGAACCGGGGCGAGTACACGAAGATCTCGAACTTGGGCCGGGGCGCCGGCAGGTCCGGGATGGCCTGCGGGTCCAGCTTGAACGCCACGTACGACTTGGGCCGCCCGTCGGCGCGCTTCTGGTAGAAGCTGGTCCGCAGGGTGGCCTGGATCAGCGTCAGGTAGGCGCGCAGGATGCGGTCCTGGTCCAGGCTCGCCACGTCGTCCAGCGCGACACCGATCGCGTCGACCAGCTCGTCGCTGCGTTCCCGGCGCTGCCCGGCGTCCCGCCCGTCCGGGGCGAACCGCACCTCGAAGAGCTCCACCAGCAGCGCCGCGATCCGCGGGTACGCGATGAAGGTCTGCTCCATGTACTCCTGGGAGAAGACCGCCCCGGTCTGCCGCAGGTACTTCGCGTACGCCCGCAGCACCACCACCTGCCGCCAGGTGAGACCGCCGCGCAGGACCAGCTCGTTGAAACCGTCCACCTCGGCCTCGCCCCGCCAGGCGGCGGCGAACGCGTTCTCCACGTGCGGACGCACCTCGGCCAGCTCCTGGTGCCCCTCGGGCAGCCGCAGCCCGAAGTCGTACAGGAAGACCCGCCCGTCGATCCGGTCCACCTCGTACGGATGCTCGTCGACCACCCGGACGCCCAGCGAGTGCAGCACCGGCAGCACGGCGGAGAGCATCATCGGCTCGCCGTAGCGGTAGACCTTGAACCGGACGTCCATCGCCTCGTCGGCCCGCTGCCCGGCCCGCGGCGCCCACTGCTTGCGGAACAGGTGCATCTCCAGCTGGCCGGGCTCCTCCAGCAACTCCAGCTTCGCCAGGTCCTTCATCGCCTCGTACGGCGTGTGGGTGTCCTTGTAGCCCTCCGGGAACGCGTCGGCGTACCTGGTGAACAGGTGCTTGGACTGCTCGTCGCCGAGCTTGCGTTCCAGCACCAGCCGGTAGTCGTCGTCCCAGAGCCGGGTCGCGTCGGCCAACTCCTCGGCGAGCAGGTCGGCGTCGATGTCCCCGGGCGGGTTGTTCGGGTCCGTCCGGACGATGAAGTGCACCCGGGCCAGCATCGACTCGGTGACCCGGGTGGTGTAGTCGACCCCGATGCCGTTCAGTTCGCGCAGCAGGATGTCCTGCATGCGCAGCCGGTTCTGGGTGGTGAACCGGTCCCGGGGCAGGTAGATCAGGCAGGAGATGAACCGCCCGTACGCGTCGCGGCGCAGGAACACCCGCAGCTGCCGGCGGCCGGCCATCCGCAGCACGCCGGTCACCGCGTGGTACAGGTCGTCGGTCTTGATCTGGAACAGCTCGTCGCGCGGGTAGGTCTCCAGGATCTGGAGCAGGTCCTTGCCGGAGTGGCTGCGCTGGCTCAGTCCGGAGCGGTCCAGCACCTCGGCCACCTTGCGGCGGACCACCGGCAACTCCCGCACGCTGGTCCGGTACGCCGCCGTGGAGAACAGGCCCAGGAACCGCCGTTCGCCGACCACCGCACCGGCCGAGTCGAAGATCTTGAAGCCGATGTAGTCCAGGTAGGCCGAGCGGTGCACGGTGGCCCGCGAGTTCGCCTTGGTGATGATCAGCAGCCGCTTCTCCATCACCTTCTCGTGCGCCTCCGGCGTCATCGACGACAACGCCCGCGCCTCCGGCGAATCCGACCGCAGGATCCCCAGCCCGGTGCCGAGCACCGCCTCCAGCGCCGGGCCGCCCTGACCACCGGAGTCGACCAGCCGGTACTCCCGGTAGCCGAGGAAGGTGAAGTGGTCGTGGGCCAGCCAGCGCAGCAGCTCCACCGAGTCGGTGATGTCCTTCTCCGGCACCGGCGGGCGGTCGTCCGCCGTCCGGGCCGAGGCCAGCTCGTCGGCGAGCGCCAGCGCCCGCTGGCGCATCTTCGGCCAGTCCTCGACAGCTTCCCGCACGTCCGTGAGCACCCGCTGCAACTCGCGGCGCAACTGGTCCCGCTGGTCGGCGTCGCGGACCGGATCGATCTCGATCCGCATCCAGCTCTCCACCAGGTCACCGGCGATCGCGTCGTCCGGCTCCACGTCGGCGGAGACCTCGGTCAGCCGGCCCAGCGGTTCCCGCCGGACCACCACCAGCGGATGCACCAGCAGGTGCACGTCGAGGTGGTGGGCGTTGAGCAGGGCGGTCACCGAGTCGACCAGGAACGGCATGTCGTCGGTGACGATCTCGACGACGGTGTGGTGCTGGTCGGCGTCGGGGGGCAGGATGCGCAGCTTCAGCTCGCCCGGCACCCGCTGCTGGGCCAGGTCCCGGTGCGCCCGCGCGGCGTCGAGCATCTCCTCGGCGGTGAACCCGATCAGCTCCTCGTCCGGCGCGAACCGCCAGAACCGGCCCACCAGGGTCGCCGCGTCGTGGTCGTCCCCGGCCAGCGCCACCGCCTGCGCCACCAGGCGTTCCGCGTTGGGCACCGGCTCGTCGAGTTCGGCGTCCTCCACGTCCTCGCCGAGCGCCTCCACCGGAAGGCCCAGGTCGTAGAGGGTGTCGATGCTCGAACCGGTCACCCCGGTCACGCCTGTGTCGAGTCGGCCGTAGCCGTCCCCGTCGATCGGCGGGCTGTCCCCGTCGGTCGCCGAATCGAAGCTGTCGTCCCGGCCGGTGTCGCTCTGCCGGAGGTCGGGTACCGGTTTGATCGCCGGACGCCGGTCCATCGGTGCCACTCCCCTCGACGACCCACCGCGTTGTGGGTCACTCTGCCGCCCCACCATAGGCCCTGCCGCTTCGTGCCTTGGTCGGTGGACCACCGGTGGGACGTCCGGTTCGGGACTCTGGCCTGGCATCTGTGGCAGATGCACGATCGGCCGGGTGCCGAGTACCCCGCCTCGGGATGTTCATCACACCCTCGCGCCCACCACTTCGGGCCGCCCGCCGGGGCCCGGCCGCCGCAGTCGCCACGGCCGGTCCGTACCGGCGTACGGCCTGGCCGGGTGGCTCCGGCGACCGCGCGGGGCGGTACGGGCGGCGACGGCGTACTAGCGTGCAGGGCAGCCCGCCGTCCGGAAGGTGCAGCTCCATGCCCCTGTCGTACCCCTACCGCAGCCCCGGCACGCCCCTGCGGCGGGGGCTCGCGGCCCTGACCGCCACCGTGCTGGCGGCCGGCGCCCTCGTCGGCTGCTCCGCCGACGACGGGCTGACGGGCAGCGTGGACGCGTTCCTCGCCGGCTGGCGTTCCGGCGATCTGGACAAGGTGGGCTTCGTCGACCCGACCGGGGCGAGAGTGCCCGCCGATACCGTCGTCGAGGAACTCAAGGCCCTCTCCGGCGACCTCGCCGGCACCCCGCCCACCCTGCGCCGCGTCGGGGAGGCCGAGGTCACCAGGAACCTCGCCACCACCACGGTCGACATCCGGTGGACGCTGCCGGGTGGGGCGGACTGGGCCTACCAGCGGCCGGTCCGGTTGCGGCAGAACTCCGGCGACGACCAGTGGCAGGTGATCTGGGAACCGAAGGTGCTGCACGAGCAACTGGACAGGGGCGACCGGTTGACGCTGCGACGGACCGCCGCGCCCCGGGCCGGGCTGCTCGACGGCGCGGGACAGCCGATCGTGACGCCCCGGCCGGTGGTCCGGATCGGACTGCAACCCGGCGAGATCCCGGACGTCCCGGCGCTGGTGGGGCGGCTCGACGCGGCGTTCAGGGCGGTCCGGCCGCCGATCAGCCCCCCGGTCGAACTGGCCGACCTGCCGCAACGGCTCCGCGACGCCGATCCGGACGCGTTCGTCGAGGTGGTGACGTTGCGGGACGAGGCGTACCGGCAGATCCGTTCCCGGATCTACGACCTGCCGGGGACGAAGTTCCGGGCCGAGAAGCTCGACCTGGCGCCGACCCGGGAGTTCGCCCGCGCCCTGCTCGGCACGGTCGACCCGGCGCAGGCCGACGACCTCGCCGCCCACCCCGACCGGTACGCCAAGGGCGACCTGGTCGGCCACGGCGGACTCCAGGGCCGCTACGACGAGCGGCTGCGCGGCGCTCCCGGCACCACCGTGGAGATCCGCCGGCCCACCGCCGAGGGCGGCAGCACCCTCGTCACCGAGGCGTTCCGGCAGGAGCCGGGCCCCGGCCAGCCGGTCCGCACCAGCCTCGACGTGACCACCCAGAACGCCGCCGACGGCGCGTTGCGGGGCGAGAGGCGACGCTCGGCCCTGGTGGCGGTGCGGGTCAGCGACGGCGCGGTGCTCGCCGCCGCCAACGGCCCCGGGGCGGCCGGGGAGAACCTGGCGTTCACCGCCCAGGTGCCACCGGGCTCCACGTTCAAGACGGTCAGCGCCCTGGCCCTGCTGGACAAGGGGGCGGTGACCCCGCAGACCATCGTCGACTGTCCCAAGACCAGTGTGGTGGACGGCCGCCCGTTCAAGAACTCCGACGACTTCGTGCTGGGCAGGGTGCCGTTCCGCACCGACTTCGCGAAATCCTGCAACACCGCGTTCGTCGCGCTGGCCCCGCAGCTCGGCCCGGACGGGCTGGCCGCCACCGGCCGTACCCTCGGGTTGGAGGGCTCGTGGGACCTCGGCGCGGACGTCTTCACCGGCAAGGTCTCCACCGGCGGCGGGCCGACCGAGCAGGCCGCCGCCGCGATCGGCCAGGGCACCACCGTGGTCAGCCCGCTGGCCATGGCGGGGGTGACCGCCGCCGTCGCCCGGGGCCGCTTCGAGCAGCCGAAACTGGTGCTCGACCCGGCTCCCGCCGCGCCCGCCGCGGCCGGCCAGCCGCTGCGGGCCGAGTCGGTGGCGGCGCTGAAGACGATGATGCGCGAGGTGGTCACCGCCGGCACCGCCAGGGCGCTGGCCGACGTGCCGGGTGGCCCGGTGTACGGCAAGACCGGCACCGCCGAGTACGACGACGATCCGGCGCACACCCACGCCTGGTTCGTCGGGTGGCGGGGCGACGTCGCGTTCGCCGTCTTCGTCGAGCAGGGCGGATCGAGCACGGCCAGCGCCGTCCCGATCGCCGAACGCTTCCTCCGCACCCTCCGCTGACCCGCCCGGTCTCGCGCTCAACGGGGGCGATGTAGCGGTGTCCGGCTCGCGGGACCGCGCCATATCGGCCCCGTTGCTCGGTCACGCGTGCTCGGTCACGCGGGCCGGGGCTCGGTCAGGCGACCGGCTCCTCGGCGCGACCCGGTGCGTCGGCCGGGTCGGGTTCGGCGGGGTGCGGCTGGGGCGGCAGCAGTCGGGGCGCGACGGCGTCCGGGGCGACGACCGGGGCCAGCCCGGCGACGACCGTGTTGACGATCTCGGCAGCGTACGCGCCGTCCGGGTCGTAGTCGGGGTCGAAGACGGTCAGCTCGACACCGAGGCAGTGCGGGGTGTCCACCAGCCCGGCGAGCAGGATCTCCAGCTCGGCGAAGGCGATCCCGCCCGGGTCGGGGGCGTCCACGGCCGGCATCACCGCCGGGTCGAGCACGTCCACGTCGATGTGCACCCAGTAGCCGGCGCAGTCGGCCAGCTGCTCGTGCGCCCACTGGGCGCTGCGGGCGGCCCCCTCGGCGCGCAGGGCCGGCACCGGCCGGGTGATGATCCCGGCGGCCTGGAGGTCGAGCCGGTACTCGTCCTGCGCCCGGATGCCGAGCACCACCACGTCGATGTCCCGGAAGTACGGTCGACGTCCCTCGATGGCGGCCAGGTCGGCCTGCCCCCGCCCGGTCACCAGGGCGAGGTCCTCCCCCGCCGCCGCACCGACGTAGGAGGCGTTGCCGGGGTGCCGGAAGTCGGAGTGGCCGTCGACGAAGACCAGCCCGATCCGCCCGCCGACCGCCTCACCGAGCCGGTGCATGGCCAGCGCCGAGCCGAGCAGCACCGAACAGTCACCGCCGAGGACCAGCGGAAACTCCCCCCGGTCGATGATCGCGCCGATCCGGTCGGCCAGCGCCGTCGAGTAGCCGGAGATCTCCCGGGCGTGGCAGACCCCGTCGCCGGGACGCCAGTCGCCCGGGTCGTACCGGGGGGCGGTGAGGCAGCCGGCGTCGCGGGCCCCGAGCCGGGCGAGCAGGCCGTGGTCCCGTAGCGCCCCGGGGGCCTTGCCGCAGCCGGGGACGGAGGTGGAGGTGGGTGGGCGCAGACCCAGGTTGGTCGGCGCGTCGAGGACGGCGATTCGGCGCATCACGGGCTCCCGTCCTCGATGGTCGGCGGGCCGGCCGTGTGGCCGGCCCGCGCGGGGTGTCAGGGGATCAGAACAGGGCGCTGGCCAGGGCGCGACGGGCGGAGGCCACGGCGGGGTCGTCCGGGCCGGCGATGCTGAACAGCGAGACCAGGTGTTGGCGGGCCCGGTCCCGGTCGTCGCCGACGGTCCGCCGGACCAGCCCGACCAGTCGTCCGTACGCCTGCTCGGCCATGCCGCTGAGCACCTCGATGTCGGCGGCTAGGAGCTGGGCCTCGACGTCGTCGGGGTTGGCCTGCGCGGCGGCGAGGGCGGCCTGCGGGTCCGCACCGGCGACCCGCCGGGCCACCCCGACCTGGGCCAGGCCGGCCTCGGCCGCGGCGTCCGCCGGGGACTCGGCGAGGATCTTGCGGTACGCCTGCTCGGCGGCGTCGAGGTCGCCGCTCATCAACGCGTCGTCGGCCTCGTCGAGGCGCGGGTCCTCCGGCTCGGCGACGGTGACGCCACCGGCCTTGAGCACGGCGGCGAGCCACTGGCGCAGCTGCGGCTCGGGGATAACCCCGGGGAAGGCGTCGATCGGCCGCCCGCCGACCACCGCGTAGACGGTGGGGATCGCCTGGATCTGGAACATCTGCGCGATCCGCGGATTCTCCTGGACGTCGACCCGGGCAAGGACCCACTGGCCGGCGCCCTCGGCCGCCAACCGCTCCAGCACCGGGGCGAACTGGTCGCTGTCCGGGTAGCCGGCCGCGCCGAAGAAGACCACCACGGGTGTGGTCATCGACTGTTCGAGCACCCCGGACTGGATGTTCGCCTCGGTCACGTCGAGCACGGCGGCGGTGCCGCCGGTGGCGGGACCGCCCGGTGCGCCGGTGGGTGCGCCGGTCTGGCTCGGTGTGGCGGGACGGGAACTGGCCGGGGCGGTGCCGCGCAGCGCGCTGAGGTCGACCGCGCCGCGGGTGAAGATCGACGAGGTGATCCGTGGGTCGCTCATGGTTACCTAGTCTCGCACGATCCCCACCGTTGTCGGCTCAGCCGCAACGCCCACAGTTGCCACTCTCACCTCCCGTTCTCCCCCCGCCACCCCCCACCCCCACACCCCCGCCCCCCACCCCGACCGGGGGGTGGGGTGGGGAGGATCAGAAGCGGGCGGGTTCGCGGTAGGTGCCCCATTCGGCGCGCAGGGCGTCACAGATCTCGCCGAGGGTGGCCTCGGCGCGGACGGCGTCGAGCATCGGCGGGATCATGTTCCCGCCGGTACGGCTGACCTCGATCATGCGGGTCACCGCCGCCGCCACCGCCGCGTCGTCCCGGGTGGCCTTGCGCTCGGCGAGCACCCGACGCTGCTCCAGCTCCACCTCGTGCGAGATGCGCAGGATCTCCAGCTCCTTGGCGACCGTGCCGGTGTGGCAGTTGACCCCGACGATCTTCTTGTCGCCCTTCTCCAGAGCCTGCTGGTAGACGAAGGCCGACTCGGCGATGTGGCCGGTGAACCAGCCGTCCTCGATGCCGCGCAGGATGCCGGAGGTCATCGGGCCGATCCGGTGCGGGCCGTCGCCGCCGAGCTGCCGGATGCGGGCGAAGATCTCCTCCGCCTCGGCCTCGATGGCGTCGGTGAGCGCCTCGACGTACCAGGAGCCGCCGAGCGGGTCGGCCACGTTGGTCACCCCGATCTCCTCCATCAGCACCTGCTGGGTGCGCAGGGCGATCTCGGCGGATTCGTCGGTGGGCAGGGCCAGGGTCTCGTCGAGGGCGTTGGTGTGCAACGAGTTGGTGCCGCCGAGCACGGCGGCGAGGGCCTCCACGGCGGTGCGTACCACGTTGTTGACCGGCTGTTGCGCGGTCAGCGACACCCCGGCGGTCTGGGTGTGGAACCGCAGCCAGAGGGCCTTCTCGCTGGTCGCGCCGTAGACGTCGCGCAGCCAGCGGGCCCAGATCCGGCGGGCGGCGCGGAACTTGGCGATCTCCTCGAAGAAGTCCAGGTGCGCGTCGAAGAAGAAGCTCAACCCGGGGGCGAAGACGTTGACGTCCAGCCCGCGCGAGAGCCCCAGCTCGACGTAGCCGAACCCGTCGGCCAGGGTGTACGCCAACTCCTGCGCGGCGGTCGAGCCCGCCTCGCGGATGTGGTAGCCGGAGACCGACAGCGGCTTGTAGCGCGGGATCTCGGCGGCGCAGTATTCCATCAGGTCGCCGATCAGGCGCAGGTGCGGCTCGGGGTCGAACAGCCACTCCTTCTGCGCGATGTACTCCTTGAAGATGTCGGTCTGCAACGTGCCGTCCAGCCGGGACAGGTCGACGCCCTGCCGCTCGGCGGCGACCAGGTACATGCAGAACACCGGCACCGCCGGGCCGGAGATGGTCATCGAGGTGGTGACGCCGGCCAGGTCGATGCCGTCGAAGAGCACCTCCATGTCGGCGGCGGAGTCCACCGCGACCCCGCAGTGCCCGACCTCGCCGAGCGCCTGCGGGTCGTCGGAGTCCCGCCCCATCAGGGTCGGCATGTCGAAGGCGACGGAGAGCCCGCCGCCGCCCGCGCCGAGGATCATCTTGTACCGCTCGTTGGTCTGCCGGGCGTTGCCGAACCCGGCGAACTGCCGGATCGTCCAGGCCCGACCCCGGTAGCCGGTCGGATGCAACCCCCGGGTGTACGGGAACTCGCCCGGCCAACCGATCCGTTCGAACCCGGGGTAGGCGGTCCCCTCGGGTGGCCCGTACACCGGCTGCACGGTGGCGCCGGACAGGGTGGTGAAGTCGGCGTCCCGCTTGCGCGCGGCGTCGTACCGGGCCTGCCAGCGTGCCCGTCCGGCGGCGATCTCGTCGGCGTTCATCCGCGGGGCTCCTCCTCGAGTCCTCGACCGAACCCCGAGTGTAGAACGACAACCTGAACGATCACTAAGCCAACCCGCCCCACCCCCTATGGCCCGGCCGGCCCCCGCCACCGCCGGTGATCAAGAGGTTTGCGTCAACCCGCCCCCGAATCCTGACGCAAACCTCTTGATCACCGCCGTAGCCTGACGTAAACCTCTTGATCACCGGGCGGAGCGGTTGATCGGCGGGCAGGGGGGCGAGGGCTGGGCGGGGGCTGGGCTGGGCGGGGGCTTTTGTGGGTGGCTGCTCAGGCGATGGGGGCTTCTGGGTCGTTCATCGCTACGTCGTCGACGCGGATGTTGATCTCGTCGGCGCGGAGGCCGTACGACTCCACCGCTGCTGTCACAGCGGCGCGTACCGCATCGGTGACCTGGGGCACCGGGTGGCCGGCGGAGATCACCAGGACCAGGTTGACCACGGCCGCGCCGTTGGTGACGTGCGCCGAGCAGCCCCGCCGGGCGTCGCCCACCCGGTCCAGCCCGACCTTGTCGAGGACGGCGTTGAAGAACCGGGCCACGTCACCACCCAGCTCGGCCACCCCGGGCACGGACTTCGCGGCGGCCACCGCGATCTTCTCCACCACCTCGTCGGAGACCTGCGTCGTCCCGCCGGCCACCGCATCCGGCGTCACCGACAACTCCTGCGTCGCCTCGTGGTCCATGATCGCCCCCGGAAAGCCGTCGCACCGCCCCACGGGTCCGTGGCGCGGTGCGAGCGTACTAGCCGATCGTGCTCCGTTGTGGACGGATCAGGTGCCGATCTGGGCGAGCAGTTCGTCGGCCGCCGCGTACGGGTCCAGGGCACCCTCGGCCACCTTCGCGGCGAGCGTCGGGAGGTCCGTACCGTCGCTCAGGGAACCGATCCGGGCGCGCAGGACGCCCAGCGCGATCGCCTCGATCTCGGCGGCGGCCCGCTTCTCCCGGCGGCGGCGTAGCTCGTCGTGCTGCTCCAGCCAGGCCCGGTGCTTGTCGATCGCGGCGGCGATGTCGTCGATCCCCTCGCCCCGCGCGGCGACCGACCGGACCACCTGCGGCCGCCACTGCCCCGGCCCGCGCTCGCCCAGCGCGATCATGCCCTGGATGTCGCGGACGGTGGCGTCCGCGCCGTCCCGGTCGGCCTTGTTGACCACGAAGACGTCGGCGATCTCCAGGATGCCGGCCTTGACCGCCTGGATCGCGTCACCCATCCCCGGGGCGAGCAGCACCAGCGTGGTGTCGGCGAGCGAGGCCACCTCCACCTCGGCCTGGCCGACCCCGACCGTCTCCACCAGCACCACGTCGCAGCCGGCGCCCTCCAGCACCCGGACCGCCTGCGGGGTCGCCGCGGAGAGCCCACCGAGGTGGCCCCGGCTGGACATCGACCTGATGTAGACGCCCGGGTCGGTGGCATGGTCCTGCATCCGCACCCGGTCGCCGAGGATCGCCCCGCCGGTGAACGGGCTGGACGGGTCGATCGCCAGCACGCCGACCCGGTGCCCGCCCGCCCGCAACGCCCGCACCAGCTCGTTGGTGGTGGTCGACTTGCCCACCCCCGGGGAGCCGGTCAACCCCACCACCTGGGCCTGCCCGGCGTACGGCGCGAGCGCCGCCGCCACCTGCGGCAGCACCTCGTCACCGGACTCGACCAGGGTGATCAGCCGGGCCACCGCCCGGGGGTCACCCTCGCGCGCCCGGCGCACCA
The DNA here is from genome assembly GCF_015354745.1 of Micromonospora sp. S-DT3-3-22. NCBI lineage: Bacteria > Bacillati > Actinomycetota > Actinomycetes > Micromonosporales > Micromonosporaceae > Micromonospora > Micromonospora sp. S-DT3-3-22. The sequence goes on along the minus strand of NZ_JACGMO010000023.1, from coordinate 47,350 downwards.
GCATCGGTACGTCCCGACTGCGACGAACCGGGACGGCGGCCGGGGCGGGGGCGTTCTCGACAGTCACTGGGCCACCTTCGCTCACGACTGCGGGGCTCGCAAACCCCGCTCACTCCTCGCGCTCGCCACCGAGTCACCTTCGCTCACGACTGCGGGGCTCGCAAACCCCGCTCACTCCTCGCGCTCGCCACCGAGTCACCTTCGCTCACGACTGCGGGGCAGCTGTCGGGCTCGCGGGGCCGGCGCCTTCGGGTCAGCTCTGGGCGTCGGCCGGTACGTGGATGATCAGGGCGTCGCCCTGGCCGCCGCCACCGCAGAGCGCCGCCGCGCCGGTGCCGCCGCCCCGCCGCTTCAGTTCGAGTGCGAGGGTGAGCACCAGCCGGGCGCCGGACATGCCGATCGGGTGCCCCAGCGCGATGGCGCCGCCGTTGACGTTGATCTTGTCGGTGCTGACCCCGAGGTCCCGCGCGGACTGGATGCCGACCTGGGCGAACGCCTCGTTGATCTCGATGAGGTCGAGGTCGTCGATGCTCAGGCCACCCTTCTTCAGGGCGTGCTGGATGGCGTTGGACGGCTGCGAGTGCAGGGAGTTGTCCGGGCCCGCCACGTTGCCGTGCGCGCCGACCTCGGCCAGCCAGGCCAGGCCCAGCTCGTTCGCCTTGGCCTTGCTCATCACGACAACGGCCGCCGCGCCGTCCGAGATCGGCGACGAGGAGCCCGCGGTGATCGTGCCGTCCTTGGCGAACGCCGGGCGCAGCTTGGCGAGCGACTCGGCGGTGGTGTCCGGCCGGATGCCCTCGTCCTCGTTGATCACCAGCGGGTCGCCCTTGCGCTGCGGGATGACCACCGGGGTGATCTCGTCGGCGAAGTGGCCGTTCTTCTGGGCGGCGGCGGCCCGCTGGTGGCTGGCCGCCGCGAACGCGTCCTGCTCCTCGCGGGTGATGCCGTGCCGTACGCCGAGCCGCTCGGTGGACTCGCCCATCGAGCAGCAGTCCCAGGCGTCGCTGAGCCCGTCGTGGGCCATGTGGTCCTTGATCGTCACGTCGCCGTACTTGTAGCCGGCGCGCTGGCCGAGCAGCAGGTGCGGGGCGTTGGTCATCGACTCCATCCCGCCGGCCACCACGATGTCGAACTCGCCGGCCCGGATGAGCTGGTCGGCCAGGGCGATCGCGTCCAGGCCGGAGAGGCACACCTTGTTGATGGTCAGCGCCGGCACCGACATCGGGATGCCCGCCTCCACCGCCGCCTGCCGGGCCGGGATCTGCCCGGCGCCGGCCTGGAGCACCTGGCCCATGATCACGTACTGCACCTGGTCGGGGGCGACCCCGGCGCGCTCCAGCGCCGCCTTGATCGCGATGCCGCCGAGCTTCGTCGCCGGGAGGTCCTTCAGGTTGCCCAGCAGCCGGCCCATCGGGGTCCGCGCGCCGCTGACGATGACCGATGCCACTGTCTGCCTCCGAGGGGGGTACCGAGCTGTACGCCTTAACGGCTGTTCGGCAAGACTAGCGGCATGGCTGAGAACACCCCCGTCGAGCCCGCTGCCGACTACGTCACAGACATCGGGCTGCGCCGTATCGATCACGTCGGGGTCGCGGTCGCCGACCTGGACGCCGCGATCGACTTCTATCAGCGCACCTTCGGGATGCGCTGCATACACGAGGAAACCAACACCGAGCAGGGCGTACGCGAGGCGATGATGGCCGTCGGCCCGACCGCCGAGGGCGGCTGCGTGCAGCTGCTCGCCCCGCTGTCGCCGGAGTCGACCATCGCCAAGTTCCTCGACCGCAACGGCCCGGGCGTGCAGCAGGTGGCGTACACGGTCGCCGACATCGACGCGGCCTGCGCGATCCTGCGCGAACGCGGCGTACGACTGCTCTACGACACCCCGAAGCGCGGCACCGCCAACTCCCGGGTCAACTTCGTCCACCCCAAGGCCGCCGGCGGCGTGCTCATCGAACTCGTCCAACCCGCCGACACCCCCCACTGACCCCCGCCCTCCCCGCGTTCCGCTCCCCGCGCCCCCGCGTCCCGTGTTGATCAAGAGGTTTGCGTCATCCCGATCTCCAGATCTGACGCAAACCTCTTGATCACCGGGGCGGGGCAGACCGTTGATCGCCGGGGCGGGGCGGACCGGGGCGGGCATTGTGTGGGGGCGTTATTCCGGGGGTGGCGGGGAAAGGGGTCCGGGCACTGCCGGGATAGCGGGCGGTGGCGGCGGCGGGGCCGCCCGGACCTGCCAAGATCGCCGTTTGGTGCCGGCCGCCGGTACGACCCGGTGGACCATGTAAAGAGGACACGAAAGCTCGGCACCGCTCTTGCGAACGACCCCGGGGGGTCTGCAAGTATGTCCCAATGCCCCAGCAGCAGTCCTCCCCTCTCGCGTTCTTCGATAACGCGAACTCGCAGCCCGACTTCACGGTGGGCCTGCGCGGATACAACACCCACCAGGTCGACGACTTCCTCGGCCGGATGACAGCGGCGTTGACCCAGTCGGAGCAGGCCCGCGCCGAGGCCGAGCAGCGGATGAACGACGCCCAGCGTCGGCTCCGCCAGGCCGAGCAGCGGCAGGCCGCCCTTGAGCAGAAGCTCACCGACACCAACAAGCAGCTCGAGGAGAACAGCCGGCCGACCCTCTCCGGTCTCGGCACCCGGGTCGAGCAGATCCTCCGGCTGGCCGAGGAACAGGCCAACGACCACCGCAACGAGGCCAAGCGCGAGTCGGAAGGGATTCTCTCCGCTGCCCGGCTGGAGGCGCGGGAGATCACCGACAAGGCGCGCGCCGAGGCAGCCGCGATGAAGGCCACCGCCGAGCGGGAGGCCGGCACCGTCCGCACCGCCGCCGAGCGGGAGGCCGCCGAGGCCCGGGTGCAGGCCCGTCGGGAGGCCGACACGCTGCGTGCCGACGCCGACCGGGAGACCAAGCAGCTGCGTACGGTCACCGCGCACGAGGTGGCCGAGCTGAAGTCCACCGTCGAGCGGGAGGTCGCCACCCTGCGCGCCACCGCCGAGCGGGAGATCACCCAGCAGCGGGCGAAGGCCGCGCGGGAGGCCGAGGAGAAGCGCGCCGAGGCGACCAAGCTGCTCACCGACGCCCGGGACAAGCGGGACAAGGACCTCCAGGCGCTGGAGCTCCAGCTCGCCGAGCGGCGGGAGAAGGCCGAGCGCGAGGAGTCGGAGCGGCACGCCGCCCAGGTGGCGCAGACCCAGAAGCTGGTCGGCGAGGCCGAGCAGCGGGCGCGGGCCGCCCAGGAGCGGGCCAAGGAGATCGAGCAGCGTGCCGAGGCCCGCCGGGTCGAGTCCGAGCGCACCGCCAACGACACCGTCGACAAGGCCAAGGCGTTGGCCGAGAAGACCCTCAACGAGGCCAAGGCCGAGGCGAAGCGGCTGCTCACCGAGGCGCGCACCGAGGCGGACCTGACCACCCAGGCGGCCCGCCGCGAGGTGGAGGACCTCACCCGCCAGAAGGACGCGGTCACCTCGCAGCTTGGCCAGATGCTCTCCGGCCTCGCCGGGATCGTGCCGGGTGTTCCGGCCCAGCAGCAGGCCGCCGCGCCGGCCAAGGCGGAGCCGGCGAAGGCCGACGCCGAGTCCCGGGCGACCGCGGAGACCGCCAGCTGACCGAACACATCGACGGGGCATGAGTCGCGGCGCGGAGGGACACCGGATGACCGGTGCACCCCCGCGCCGCGCCCGTTCCCGCCCTGTGACACCCTGTCGCGGGACAGCACTGAAACAGCTCCCCACAGCGGCGTCCGTATCGCCCCCGGAGGGCCGGATGCGTGTGAGGATGGGGGCATGTCGCACGGCGAGGAACTGTTCGCTCTCGGCGGGGATGTGACCACGGAGCCCAGCTTCGAGTCCGCTCTGCGGGGATACGACAAACGACAGGTCGACCGGTACGTCGCTCGTGCGGAGCACGAGATCGCCACGCTGACGGGTGAGCGGGAACAGGCGTACACCCAGATCCACAAGCTGGCCGGTCAGGTCGAGCACCTGCAGCGGGATCTCGCCCAGGTGCGCAAGCAGGTCGGGGTGGTGGACCGGGCCTCCTTCAAGCACCTCGGCCCCCGGGTCGAGCAGATCCTCGCCCTCGCCGAGGAGCAGGCCGACGCGATCCTGGTCGCCGCCAACGAGGAGATCGAGGCCCGCCGGGCCGCCGCCGAGCACATCATCGACGAGGCCCGCGAGCAGGCCGCGCGGGCGCTCAAGGACTTCGAGATCGCGCTCGCCGCCCGGCGGGCCGAGGAGGAACGGCACACCACGGCCCGCAAGGCCGAGGCGGACGCCGCCGTGCGTACCGCCAAGGAGGAGGCCGCCCGGCTGCGCAGCACCGCCAAGGACGAGGCGACCCTGCTGCGCGCCACCGCCGAGGACGAGTCCAACCGGTTGCGGACCGCCGCCCAGGACGCCCTGAACCGGGCCCAGCAGGAGGCCACCCAGCTCCGCGACACCGCCAAGGAGATCCACGCCCGGGCCCAGCAGGAGGCCACCAAGCTCCGCGAGATGGCGAAGGCGGCGCTGGCCAAGGCCCAGAAGGAGGCCACCGACCTGCGCGAGGCCGCCAAGGAGGTGCACCTCAAGGCGCAGCAGGAGGCCCGGCGGCTCGTCGATTCGGCGACGGAGACCAGCCGTGCCACCCACGCCAAGGCGCTCCAGCAGGCCAAGCAGGTCACCGACGACGCCGACGGCGCGGCCAAGGCGACCCGGGAGCGGGCCCGGCAGGAGGCGCAGCGGCTGACCACCGAGGCGACCGAGGCGGCCCGGCACAGCCGGGCCGAGGCCGAGGCGTACGTGCAGCGGATGCGCACCGAGACCGAGGCGTACGTGCAGCAGTCCCGCGCCCAGACGCAGCAGGAGCTGGGAGCCTGGCGCGCGGGGGTGGAGCAGGAGGTCAACGGCCGGCGGGAGGCCGCCGACCGGGAGCTCGCCCAGCGCCGGGCCGCCGCCGAGCAGGAGTTCGCCAAGCGCCGCGACGAGCTGGACCGCAAGCACCAGGCCCGGCACGACGAGCTGGAACAGCAGCACGGCACGCGGCAGGCCGAGCTGGAGCGGGAGTGGGCCGCCCGGCGGGACGAGATCGAGCAGGGCGCGGCCGAGATCCGCCGGGTCGCCGAGGCGGACGCGGCGACGCTGCGCCGCACGGCCGAGCAGGAGACCACCGAGCTACGGCGGCGGGTGGAGCAGGAGACCACCGAGCTGATCGACCGGGTCGAGCGGGAGACCGCCGAGAAGCGTCGCCAGGCCGACGAGCACGTCGCCGCGTCGCGCCGGCAGTTCGACGAGTACGCGGCCACCACCCAGCAGCATCTGGCCACCACCCAGCAGCACCTCGCCGCCACCCAGCAGGAGGCGGCGGCCGGCCGGCAGCAGCTCGCCCGGGTGATGCTGGAGATCGCCCAGGCCCAGCAGCAGCTCGCCGACCTGCGTCAGGAGACCTGGCAGGCGCGGCAGGAGCACGACGAGCTCCAGCGGGACGTCACCGCCCTGCGGGCGCGCGCCGCGACGCCGGTGGGCCCCGACGCCGTGGCGTCGTCCCCGGACGGCGACCGGCCGGGGACGGGTCCGCTCGGCAACGGCAGGAAGCCGAAGCCGACGCGCACCGCCGACGCCCCGGCACCGCAGCCGGTGGGCTCCGGCCCGGCCGGCGGCGGCAAGGCACCCGCCGACAGCGACGCCGGGAAGGAACCGGTCGCGGCCGGCGCGGACGCGGTCGTGGCCGTCACCAGGCCGGCCACCAACGGTACGAAGCCGACCGGCGGTACGGACGGTGCCGCGAAGCCGAAGGCCGAGCCGGTGACCACGGTGGACGGCGGGACGGCGAGCGCCGGGGTGGACGGTGAACCGACCGTCGCCGCGGTTCCCGGCACCGCCGGCCGGGGCGCCACCCCGACGAAGATCACCAGCACCGGGGAGAACGGCAAGCGGCCCAGCAAGCCGACCACCGACGAGCGCAGCGCCAAGCCGAGCACGGTGACCGTCGAGTCCGAGTGACCGCCCCGGGGCGACCCCGCGGTGGCCGGCGGGACACCCGCACCACTACCCTGCGGGCAGGAGCCCGTACGGTAGGTGGTCGCCGGGTGGGTTAGTTGATCCACTCCGGGTGTGCCGCGCCGGGGGCGGAACTGGGGAGGTCCGGTGGCACAGCACGGCCCGGCACGCGACGATGCGACCCGGGACAGCGCCCCTGCGGGCGTACCGACGGCCCGGGCCGGGGCGGAACCGGTGACGGCCCGCTCCGAGCCGCCGCCCACCACGGACGGCGAGCACGCCACGCGCGGAGAGCCCGCCGCGCCGACCGGCCGGGGCACCGACACCTCCCACACCAGGGCCCCGGGCGTACCCGCGCAGGACGCCCTGGAGCAGGACACGCCAGCACAGGCCGCAGCGCAGCACGCGCCGGGGAAGGACGCGGCACAACACGCCCTGAGGCAGAACGCACCGGCACAGGACGTGCCGGGAGACGACGCCGCCGGGGCGGTCGGCAGCGGGTCGGGGCGGTTCGGTCGACCCGGGCGGCCACTGCGCCGCAGCAGCTTCCTGGTCGGCTTCACCGGGGCACTCGGCGTGCTGCTGGCGTACACGGTGTTCCTGGGGATCCGCAATGCCGGCGGCATCCTGGTCCTGGTGGTGATCGCGCTCTTCCTGGCGGTGGGGCTCAACCCGGCGGTGGTCCGGCTGCGCCGCTGGGGGCTGCCGCACGGGCTGGCGGTGACGGTGGTGGCGCTGACCCTGGTGCTGCTGATCGTCGCCGGGCTGGTGGCGCTGGTACCGCCGGTGGTGACCCAGACCGGGCAGTTCATCGACCAGCTTCCCAGTTACGTCGAGGAGCTGCGCCGCAACCGCACCGTCAACGACCTGGTGGTCCGCTACGACGTGATGCAGCGGGTGCAGGCGCTGGCGAACGCGGACACCGTGGGCCGGGCGCTCGGCGGGGTCCTCGGCGGCGCCCAGTTGATCTTCGGAACGATCTTCCGGGTGCTCACCGTGCTGGTGCTGACGATCTACTTCCTGGCCTACTTCGACCGGCTGCGCGATCTCGGGTACGCGTTGGTGCCCAGGTCGCGCCGGCAGCGGGTCAGCCTGATCGGGGACGAGATCCTCACCAAGGTCGGCGCGTACATGGTGGGGGCGTTGAGCATCGCGGTGCTGGCCGGCGCGACCAGCTTCGTCTTCGCCCTGGTCGTCGGGCTGCCCTACCCGTTCGCGCTGGCCGTGGTGGTGGCGGTGACCGACCTGATCCCGCAGATCGGGGCCACCCTCGGCGCGGTGGTCGTCAGCCTGGTCGGCTTCGCCACCGCGCTGCCGGTCGGTATCGCCTGCGTGGTCTTCTTCGTGCTCTACCAGCAGGTGGAGAACTACCTCATCTACCCGAAGATCATGCGGCGGTCGGTGGAGGTCAACGAGGTGGCCGCGCTGCTCGCCGCCCTGCTCGGGGTGGCTCTGATGGGGGTGGTCGGCGCGCTGATCGCCATCCCGGTGGTGGCCGCCCTCCAGCTGATCCTGCGCGAGGTGGTGCTCCCCCGCCAGGACCGGCGCTGAGGGCCGAGGGAGAGGCTCAGCCGGCGGCCGGACCCGGTACGGGGGTGTCGGCGAAGGCGGCCACCGTCCGGTCGGCGTACGCGCTGACGTCGCCGGTCTCCATCGGGCCGTCCCAGCTCGTCGGCAGCGGCAGCGGCACCGCCGGGTTCACCCGCCGGACGATCTCGTCGAGCACCCGCTCGGCGTCACCCACCCACAGGTGCTTGGCCCCGGGCACGCCGACGACCTCGGCCTGCGGCACCGCCGCGAAGCGCTGCCGGGCCTCGTCGGGGCGCAGGTAGTCGTCGAACTCGGGCACCAGCGCGGTCAGCGGCCGACCCGACTCCGCCCAGACGGCCAGGTCACCGGGTTGCGAGAAACGCAACGGCGGGGAGAGCAGGATCGCCCCGGCCACCGCCGGGTCGCAGCCGTACTTCAGGGTCAGGTCGGTGCCGAACGACCAGCCCACCAGCCAGATGTTCGGCAGCTCGTGGAACTCGGCGTACTCGATGGCGGCGGCGACGTCGAACCGTTCGCCCACCGCGTTGTCGAAGGCTCCCTCGCTGGTGCCCCGCACGCTGCTGGTGCCCCGGGTGTTGAACCGGAGCACCGCCAGGTCGGCCAGGGCGGGCAGCCGCCAGGCCGCCTTGCGGAAGACGTGGCTGTCCATCATCCCGCCGTGGGTGGGCAGCGGGTGCAGGCAGACCAGGGTGCCCGCCGGCGTCCGGTCGACCGGGCGGGCCAGCTCGCCGACGAGCCGCAGGCCGTCGGCGGTGTGCAGCTCGATGTCCTCCCGGTGGCCGGGCAGGATCGACGACGCGCGGATCGGTGTGCTCACCGCCCCAGTCTGACCCGAACCCGCCGCCGTCGCTCGACCGGGGCGGAACCGGGGTGATCCAGGTCGCCCACCCGGCCGGAAACCGGGTCATCCGTAGCGGGGAGCGCCCCGGCCGCGCAGCAGGTTCGGTCCCCGCCGGTCCCGGGCCCGCCAGCAGCCGTTGTGCCAGTGCCGCCGGTCGGTGAGGTCCCCCGCGCCGTCGGCCGGCCAGGCCACCAGGTGCGCCACCCCGGGTCGGATCTCCTGGTCGCATCCGGGGCAGCGGTACGTCTTGACGGACGCCCCGCCGCTGATCCCGCGTACCTGCCACTCGCCGTCGCGCCACTGCTGCACCGACTCCACGCCGTGCCGGGCCCGCTCGGCGTCGAGCTGGCCGGTGTCCTCGCGGCGGGGACGGTTGCGACGGGGGCTCACCTCGCCAAGGTTACGGTCAGGTCCGCATCCCCGGCGGGGTGAGGTCGGTCGCCCCGGGGTCGGGTCAGTCCCGGGCGTGGTCGCGGAAGCCCCGGCCGGCGGCGCGACCCAGGTGACCGGCGGTGACCAGGTGGTGCAGCAGCGGCGCGGGGGCCAGCCCCGGTTCGCGCGACTCCCGGTACAACGCCCGCTGCACGGCCAGCGCCACGTCGAGGCCGACCGCGTCGAGCAGCGCGAACGGGCCCGTCGGGTAGCCGCAGCCGAGCGTCATCGCGTGGTCGATGTCGTCGACGGTGGCGTATCCGGCCTCCAGCATCGCCACCGCGTCGTTGAGGTACGGGAAGAGCAGCGCGTCGACCACGAAGCCGGCCCGGTCGCCGCAGACCAGCGTGGTCCGGCCGAGGGCGGCGCAGACCGCGCGGGCGGTGGCGGTGGCCTCCGTCGAGGTCCGGACGGTGGTCACCACCTCGACCAGCGGGCGCGCCGGCACCGGAGCGCAGAAGTGCAGGCCGAGCACGTCGGCGGGTCGGCGGGTGGCCATCGCCAGCTCGATCACCGGCAGGGCGGAGGTGGTGGTGGCGAGCACCACGCCCGGCTTGCAGACCTCGTCGAGGCGGGCGAACAGCGCCTGCGTGGCGTCCAGCTCCCCCGCCGTCGCCTCGACCACCAGGTCGACGTCGGCAAGCGGTTCCAGCGCGTCCGCCCAGGTGATCCGGGCCAGCGCGGCGTCCCGGCCGGCCGGGTCGGGGCGGTCGCGCGGGACGTCCTCGGCGAGCGTGGCCCGGACCGCCCCGGTGGTCCCGGCGGGCCCGTCCGCGCCGACGGCGACCACCTGGTAGCCGGCGGCGGCGAACACCGCGGCGAGATCGGCCGCCGTCGTCCCCGAGCCGACGACACCGACCCTGGTCACGGCCGTGGTGCCCGGCGCGTCGTCGGCGGCGGTCGGGGTCGACCCGTCGGGTACGACCTTCGCCGAGCCCGGCTTCTCGTAGGTGTAGAAGCCGCGTCCGGTCTTGCGGCCGAGCAGTCCCGCCGTGACCATCTGCCGGATCAGCGGCGCCGGGGCGTGCCGGCGGTTGCGCCCGCCGTGCCGGTACATGGTGTTCAGGATCTCGTACGCGGTGTCGAGGCCGATCAGGTCCAGCAGGGCGAGCGGGCCCATCGGCAGGCCGCAGCCCAGCGTCATCGCCGCGTCGAGGTCCTCGCGGGTGACGTAGCGGGCCTCGAACAGGCCCACCGCCTGGTTGAGGTAGCCGAACAGCAGGGCGTTGGCGATGAACCCGGCCCGGTCGCCGATAGTCACGCCGACCTTGCCGAGCCGGGCGCAGAGCGCCTCGACGTCGTCGACCACGTCGGTGGCGGTGACCACGGTGCGGACGACCTCGACCAGTTTCATCACCGGTGCCGGGTTGAAGAAGTGCAGGCCGACGACCTGCTGGGGGCGGCCGGTGGCGACGGCGATGTCGGTGACGCTCAGCGAGGAGGTGTTGGTGGCGAGGATGGTGGCGGGCGGGCAGATCCGGTCCAGCTCGGCGAAGATCCGCCGCTTGAGGTCGAGGCGCTCGGGGACCGCCTCGACCACCAGGTCCACCGCGTGCAGCGCGTCCAGCCCGACCTGGAAGTCGACCCGGGCGTGCAGGGCGTCCCGGTCGGCCTCGGCCAGCTTGCCCCGCGCCACGGCCCGGTCGGTCGACCGGGTGAGGGTGGCCCGGCCCCGGGCCAGGGCGTCCGGGGAGATCTCCACCGCGACGACGTCGACACCGTTGCGGGCGAACACCTCGACGATGCCGGCACCCATGGTGCCCAGACCCACCACGCCCACCCTGGTGAACTCCCGCGCCACGACCGGCCTCCCCTGGTTGATTCCGCCGTCGCCGGCATGAACGAACGCTAAGGTTATCCGCCGGGACCGGCGCGGGGGAGGTCGGTCCCGATTCCGGTCAGGCGTCGACGGCGCTGGGCGTGGGGACCGGGGTGGCCGGCAGGGCGTCGGTGGGGCCGGGGAGGCGCGACGGCAGCGGCAGCGTGGGCCGGTGGTCCCGGCGGCCGACGGACCCCCCGGCGAAGCGCAGGCCGACCGGGTCGGTGGTGGCCAGCCCGGGGTCGAAGTAGCGCAGTTCGGTACGGCCGAGCCGGATCACGTCGCCGTCGGTGAGCGGCTCGGCGCCGGTGATCCGCCGGTCGTTGAGCCAGGTGCCGTTTGTCGATCCCAGGTCGACCAGGACCACCCCGTCGGCGGTCAGCCGCACCTCGGCGTGCCGCCGGCTCAGGTGCGCGTCGGCGACCGCGATGTCGGCGGCCGGCGCGCGACCGATCACCTGTGGCTGGGGCCGGACGCGGAAGCTCGCCCCGCGCATCGGGCCAGCGGCCACCGTCAGCAGTGGCATCAGTTCCGGATGATCCTGCATGGACAGTCAGCTCCCCACCCACCGTCGCCCCGCGGTCAGCCTGCCAGCTCCGCGTGACCAGCTCACCACCCGCCCGGCCATCTCCGCGACCCCTGGCGGACGACCGGTGTCCACCGAACAGGCGGCGACGGGGCGATAGCTGAGCTGTGTTCACAACTACCAGCGGGTAGCTTCCGGGTCTAGACTTCCGCCATGACGGCTGTGCAGGTCCCGGGTACCCCGGTCATCTCCGACGGTCGGCTGGTCTCGACGAGCCCGGCCACCGGCGACGAGGCCGGCAGCGTGCCGGTCGCCACCGCCGAGGAGGTGGACCGCGCGGTCGCCCGCGCCCGCACGGCCGGGCAGTGGTGGGCCGGCCTCGGCTTCACCGGCCGCCGGGCCCGGCTGCTGCACTGGCGGGCCCTGCTCGCCCGGCGGGTCGAGGAGCTGGCCGAGCTGATCCACGTCGAGGGCGGCAAGCCGGTCGGGGACGCCGTCGTCGAGGTGCTCACCGCCATCGAACACATCGACTGGGCGGCCCGCAACGCCCGCCGGGTGCTGGGGCCCCGCCGGGTCCGCTCCCGGCTGATCCTCGCCGAGTTCTCCGGTCACCTCGAATACCAGCCGCACGGCGTGGTCGGGGTGATCGGCCCGTGGAACTACCCGGTGTTCACCCCGGTCGGTTCCGCCGCCTACGCGCTGGCCGCCGGCAACGCGGTCGTCCTCAAGCCCAGCGAGTACACCCCGGTCGTCGGGCAGTGGCTGGTCGACGCGTTCGCCGAGGTCGTGCCGGAGCAGCCGGTGTTCACGGCGGTGCACGGCCTCGGCGACGTCGGCGCGGCGCTGTGCCGCTCGGGCGTCGACAAGGTGGCCTTCACCGGTTCCACGGCGACCGCCCGTCGGGTGATGGCCGCCTGCGCCGAGTCGCTGACCCCGGTGCTGCTGGAGGCCGGCGGCAAGGACGCGATGATCGTGGACGCCGACGCCGACCTGGACGCCGCCGCCGAGGCGTGCGTCTGGGGCGCGCTGACCAACGCCGGCCAGACCTGCATCGGCATCGAACGGGTCTACGCGGTGGCGGCGGTGCACGACGCGTTCGTCGGCAAGGTGGTCGCCCGCGCCGAACGGCTGACCGTCGGCGCAGACGGGGCCGACCTCGGCCCGATCACCATGCCGAGCCAGCTCGACGTGATCCGCCGGCACATCGACGAGGCCATCGCCGCCGGGGGGCGGGCCGTGCTGGGTGGTCCCGCCGCCGTGCAGCCGCCGTACGTGCACCCGACCGTGCTGGTGGACGTCCCCGAGTCCGCGTCGGCGATCCGCGAGGAGACCTTCGGCCCGACCGTGACCATCACCCGGGTCACCGACGCCGACGAGGCCGTACGCCGGGCCAACGCCCTGCCGTACGGCCTGGGGGGTTCGGTGTTCGGGCGGCGCGACGCGGTGGCGATCGCCCGCCGGCTGCGCTCGGGGATGGCGTCGGTCAACTCGGCGCTAACCTTCGCCGGGATGTCCACGCTGCCGTTCGGCGGGGTGGGCGACTCGGGCTTCGGCCGCATCCACGGTGAGGACGGGCTGCGCGAGTTCGGCCGGGCCAAGTCGGTCACCCGGCGACGGGCCCGTTCGCTGCTGCCCGCGATGACCTTCGAGCGGACCCCGACCGACGTGGCCCGGATCATCAAGGTCACCAAGGCGCTGTACGGCAGGCGCTGACCCCGACCGGCGGGCGGCCCGCCGACCGGTGGTCAGAACAGGGTCAGCTCGTCACGCACGATGCCGCGCAGCCGGTCGTAGTCGACCACCACGCAGCGGATGCCCCGGTCGGTGGCGAGGACCCGGGCCTGCGGCTTGATCTCCTGGGCGGCGAAGACGCCGGTCACCGGGGCGAGCAGCGGATCCCGGTTCATCAGTTCGAGGTAGCGGGTGAGCTGCTCGACGCCGTCGATCTCGCCGCGCCGTTTCACCTCGACGGCGACCGCGCCGGCGTTGGCGTCCCGGCAGAGCAGGTCGACCGGACCGATCGCGGTCATGTACTCCCGCCGGACCAGGGTGAAGCCCTCCCCCAGCGTCTCCGGGTTGGCGGCCAGCAACTCCTGCAGGTGCGCCTCGACGCCGTCCTTGCGCAGCCCCGGGTCGACGCCCAGCTCGTACGAGGTGTCCTGGAAGACCTCCTCCAGGGTGATCCGCAGCTCCTCGCCGGCCTTGTTGACCACCCGCCACACGCCGGGGGCCTCCTCCAGCCGGCAGGGCGGGCTCATCCAGTTCAACGGCTTGTACGCGCGGTCGTCGGCGTGGATCGACACCGACCCGTCCGCCTTGACCATGAGCAGGCGGGTGGCCAGCGGCAGGTGCGCCGAGAGCCGTCCGACGTAGTCCACCGAGCACTTCGCAATCACCAGACGCACCCGACGAGGGTAGCCGAGGACCGGCCGGTCACCGTCGCGCGGCACTGGCGCGCCGGTGCGATGCTGAGATGGTGTTCGAAGTCCTCACCGGTACCGGGCTCGCCGCCTCGGCGGGCCTGAACGCCTACATTCCCCTGCTCACCATGGGTCTGCTGGCCCGCTACACCAGCCTGATCGACCTGCCCAGCGGCTGGCAGTGGTTGGGCAACGGCTGGGTGCTGGCGATCCTCGCGGCGCTGCTCGCCGTCGAGGTCGTCGCCGACAAGGTGCCCGTGGTCGACCACGTCAACGACGTCGTGCAGACGGTGGTCCGCCCCACCGCCGGCGGGCTCGCGTTCGGTGCGGGGTCGGGCTCGGAGACGGTGACGGTGAGCGACCCGGGCGGGTTCTTCTCGTCCCACCAGTGGGTGCCGGTGGCGGCCGGTGTCGCCATCGCGCTCGGGGTGCACCTGTTCAAGGCGGCGGCCCGACCGGTGGTCAACGCGACCACGGCGGGTTTCGGCGCACCGGTGGCCAGCACCGCCGAGGACGCGACGAGCGTGCTGATGTCGCTGGTGGCGATCATCCTGCCGGTGCTGGTGCTGGCGTTCCTGCTGGGCATGGTGGCGTTCGTGGTCTGGTTCCTGCGCCGACGCCGGGAGCGCCGCCGGGACCGCGAGGCGGCCCGCGCCGCCGGCTACCGGGTCTGACCCACCGCCAGGCACGTCGATGGCCGGCACCCCGGGCGGGGTGCCGGCCATCATCGTCGTACGGGTCAGCTGTTCCAGTGCTGGGCGACGAGGTCGGCGGCCTGGGTCTCCCACTGGGCGTAGTGGTCGGGGTACGCCGACACCTGCACCGTCTGGGCGGCCTTGGTCAGGGGCATGTCCTGCCAGCCGTCGACCTGCTTGAGGCCCTTGAGGAACGCCATCGTGGCGTACTCGGGGTCGGTGATCTGCTCCACCGTGCCCCAGCCGCTGGACGGGCGCTGCTGGAACAGGCCCTGCGAGTCGTGGTCGTTACGGTCACCCAGGTGACCCAGGTTCTCCAGCTTCGACTCCTGCAGGCTCGTCGCGATCGACACCACGGCGGCACGCTCGTCCATGCCGGCCTTCTTCGTCGCGGCGATGATCGCCTTGACGTTGGCGGTCTGCTCGTCGTTGAGGTCGATGCGCGACTGCTCACCCTGCACACCGTGCGGGATCAGCTTGCCCTTGTCGACGGCCGGCTTGTCGGCCTGCACCACGGCCACGGTGTGGTCGGTGGCGGTCGACTCGGCGGTGCCGTGGTTCAGCGGACCGGCGGCCAGACCACCGGCGACGGCCAGACCGGCGATACCGAGAACACTCTTACGCAGAATGGTGGTCTTCATGGGGGATGCTCCTTCGAGGGGGTCGACGCCACCCGACCGGTCGGGGGACCGGCCACCGGCGGAGCCGGCGGTGGGGGCGTAAGCACCACGACGAGGCGCTCATGAGGGAAAGTCGGTAGCTCTCCGGCGGGCCCTGCCGCTCGCGCCGGAACCAGATGTAACGACCGGGGGCCCCGCATCATTCCGGGGCGCTGCCCGCCTCCGGGCTGGCCGGGCGGGGTGCTGCTGCGGTCGTACAGAGGGTGTAACGACTGCGGGCCGGCCGGGATTCCGCCGTCGGGGTGCCGCCGGTCACGGGACGCTCCGCCCGGTCGACCCCACCCCGGACACCGGTGACGCCCCGACCGGGCTGAACCGGTCATCCGGCCGCACCCGTGACGCGCGGGACGGCCAGGCGCGGCCCCCTCACCGACGACCGAGGCCGGACCGACCACCCGGCCGGGCGCGAGCCCGCCGCCCCACCCGACCCGCCCCGGCCCCGCCCGACCCGCCTCGGCCCGCCCGGCCCACCCCGGCCAGCCCCGGTGATCAAGAGGTTTGCGTCGTCGAGAGCGCTCTCCCAGGCCGCAATTCTCTTGATCACCGGGGCGGAAGGGTCGGGGCGGAAGGGTCGGGGCGGAAGGGTGGGGTGGGAGGGGTGGGCGGGGCGGGAACGGGGGCGTCCGGGCGCGGTCGCCGTGGTGGCGGGTCTTCCTACGGGGTGATCAGCGGTGGAACGGCCCGCGCCCACCAGACCGGCACTTATCATTTGTGGCATATCTACCGAAAGTGAGGTTGTCATGACCGCAGCGATGGAAATGCCCCGGGTTCAGGAGTGCGCGGCCTCGTCCTGCGCCTACAACCACACCAACGACTGCCACGCGTTCGCCATCACCATCGGCAGCACCGACCACGCGCACTGCCACACCTTCGTGGAGCTGCCGGTGCGCGGCGGCCTCGACCGGCTCATCGCCCAGGTCGGCGCGTGCAGCCGGGCCGACTGCCGGCACAACGCCGAACTGGAGTGCCGCGCCCCGGCGATCACCGTCGGCCCCGACAACGACCTGGCCGACTGCATGACCTACCAGAGCCGCTGACCGACCGACCACCGCGGGGCCGGGGCCGACACGCCCCCGGCCCCGCCGGCCGTCCCGGCTGTGCAGCACCTCACAGGACCCCGTCGGGGACGAGCGGGCCGCCTCGACGCGACCCGGCCGACACCGGCACACCCCGGACCGCCGCGCCTCACGGCCTGGTCGCACACTGGACGGCATGGATGACGAGCTCGCGATCTCCGTACGGGGACTGCGCAAGGCGTACGGCGACAACGTCGCGGTGGCGGGGGTGGACCTCGACGTCCGCCGGGGCGAGGTGTTCGCCCTGCTCGGACCGAACGGCGCGGGCAAGACGACCACGGTGGAGATCCTGGAGGGCTACCGGCAGCGCGACGCCGGCCAGGTGAGCGTGCTCGGCACCGACCCCGGTCTCGTCCTCGGGTCCCGCCCGCGCGGCCCACGGGCGGGCGCACCGCGTACCTCCCGGGGGCAGGCGGCCGACTGGCGGTCCCGGGTCGGCATCGTGCTCCAGGGCACCGGCGAGTTCGACGAGCTGACCGTCGCCGAGGTCGTCCGGCACTTCTCCGGGTTCTATCCCGAGGCGGACGACCCGGACAAGGTCGTCGAGCGGGTCGGGCTGGGGGCCAAGGCCAACGCCCGTACGCACACCCTCTCCGGCGGGCAGAAGCGCCGGCTCGACGTGGCGCTGGGCATCATCGGCCGCCCCGAGCTGCTCTTCCTCGACGAGCCCACCACCGGTTTCGACCCGGAGGCGCGGCGCGAGTTCTGGGAGCTGATCCGGGACCTCGCCGCCGCCGGCACCACCATCGTGCTCACCACCCACTACCTGGACGAGGCCGAGTCGCTCGCCGACCGGGTCGGGGTGATCGCCGCCGGCCGGGTGATCGAGGTGGCCCCGCCGGACCTGCTCGGCAACCGTCAGGACGCCCTGGCGACGGTCTCCTGGCGTACCCCGGACGGGACGCCGCACACGGAGCAGAGCGCGACGCCGACGGCGCTGGTGGCGGAGCTGGCCGCGCGCTTCGGCGGCGAGGTGCCCGGTCTGACGGTGACCCGGCCGACCCTGGAAGACGTCTACCTGAGCATGATCGGACACTGATGACCACCACCACGAAGCCGGCGACCCCGTCCGCCACCACCGGCCGCCGGCGGGTCGGGCCGGGCGCGCTCGCCCTGCGCCAGGGCCGGCTGGAGATCACCCAGTTCCTGCGCAGCCGGGAGTCCGTCGTGTTCACGATGGGCTTCCCGATCATCATGATCCTGATCTTCGCGTCGATCTTCGACGGGACGATCGGCGGCGGGGTGAAGTTCACCCAGTACTTCATCACCGGCATGATCGCGACCGGGCTGATGACGGTGAGCTTCCAGAACCTCGGCATCTGGATCCCGATCGAGCGGGACCGGGGCGTGCTCAAGCGCTACCGGGGCACCCCGATGCCGAAGTGGGTCTGGTTCGCCGGCAAGGTGATCATGGTGGTGGTGATCGGTGTCGCCGAGACCGCGCTGCTGCTGGCGGTCGCCGTGGCCCTGTTCGACCTCGACCTGCCGGCCACCGCCGGGAAGTGGTTCACCTTCGGCTGGGTCGCCGTGCTCGGGGTGACCGCCTGCACCCTGTGCGGGATCGCCATCTCGTCGCTGGCCCGCACCGCGCGCAGCGGCTCCGCCGTGGTCACCCCGGTCTCCCTGGTGCTCCAGTTCATCTCCGGGGTGTTCTTCGTCTTCACCGACCTGCCCACCTGGATGCAGCAGGTGGCGGCGTTCTTCCCGCTCAAGTGGATGTGCCAGGGCCTGCGCGCGGTCTTCCTGCCGGAGAGCTTCGGCGCGCAGGAACCCGGCGGCTCCTTCGAGCTGGGCCGGGTCGCCCTGGTCCTCGCGCTGTGGTGCCTGATCGGCCTGGTGCTCTGCCTGACCACCTTCCGCTGGACCACCAAGCGGGACGGCTGACCCGCCGGGTGTGCTCGACGCAGTTGTGCCGATGCTGCGGTGTCCGCCCGGTGGGGACACCGCAGCATCGGCGACGTCGCGGGCCGGGCTCAGTACGAGTAGAACCCCTGGCCGGTCTTGCGGCCCAGGTCACCGGCGGTGGCCATCCGCTGGAGCAGCTCCGGCGGGAAGAACTTCTCGTCGGCCGTGTCGGTGTAGATGTTCCTCGTGGCGTTCAGCAGGACGTCCACGCCGGTCAGGTCGACCGTGGCCAGCGGGCCCATCGCGTGGCCGAAGCCGAGCTTGCAGGCGGTGTCGAGGTCCTCGGCCGACATCACCCCGGACTCGACCAGCTTGACCGCCTCCATGGCCAGCGCGCAGATCAGCCGGGTGGTGACGAAACCGGCGATGTCCCGGTTGACCACCACCACGGTCTTGCCGATCTCCTCGGCGAACGCCCTGGCGGTGGCCAGGGTCGCGTCGCCGGTCTTGTAGCCGCGCACCAGCTCGCACAGCTTCATCATCGGCACCGGGGAGAAGAAGTGGGTGCCGACGACCGACTCCGGGCGCTCGGTGGCGGTGGCGATCTGGGTCACCGGGATGGCCGACGTGTTGGTGGCGAGCACCGCGTCCGCCTTGCAGATCTTGTCCAGCGCGCGGAACACCTCGTGCTTGATCTCGATCTTCTCGAAGACCGCCTCCACCACGATGTCCGCGTCGGCCGCCGCCTCCAGGTCGGTGGTCGGGGTGATCCGGCCCAGGGTCGCCTCGACCTCGGCCGGGTCGATCCTGCCCTTCTCGGCGAACTTCGTCAGCGACTTCCGGATGCCGTCCACACCGCGCTTCGTGGCCGCGTCGTCGATGTCGCGCAGCGTCACCTGCCAGCCCGCCTGCGCCGCCACCTGGGCGATGCCGGAACCCATCAGCCCGGCCCCGACGACCGCGAGTCGACCCGCCATCTGCTTCTCCCTCGCCTGCGATTGAGTGTCTGCCAGCACCCTAGTCGGCGAGCCTGAACGAACGCTAAGCCCCGGACCGGCGGCGGGAGGCGGGTCAGATGGTCAGCTCGGGGGTCTCCGGGACGGTGCCCCGTTCCACCTCCACACCGAGCGCCCGCAGGTCGGCCACGAAGTCCGGGTAGCCCCGGTCCACGTGGTGCACGTGCGACACCTCGGTGACCCCGTCCGCGCACAGCCCCGCGATGATCAGCCCGGCGCCGGCCCGGATGTCGGTGGCCCGTACCGGCGCACCGGAGAGCCGGTCCCGGCCCCGGACCACGGCGTGGTGGCCGTCGGTCTTGATGTCGGCACCGAGACGCACCATCTCGTTGGCGAACATGAACCGGCCGTCGAAGATGTTCTCGGTGATCAGGGACGCCCCCTCGCTGACCGCCGCCAGGCCGATCGCCATCGGCAGCAGGTCGGTCGCGAACCCCGGGTACGGCAGGGTCACCACGTCCACGGCGGCGGGGCGGTCGTCGGCGCGTACCCGGAAGGCGTCGCCCCGGGTCTCCACCAACGCGCCGGCCGACACCAGCTTGTCCAGCGCGACCTCCAGATAGGCCGGGTCGATCCCGGTGACCGTCACGTCCCCCCGGGTCATCGCCGCGCCGAACGCCCACGTTCCGGCGACGATCCGGTCCCCCACCGTGGCATGCCGCACCGGGCGCAGCGCGGGCACCCCGGCGATACGCAGCGTGGAGCTGCCGCAGCCGGAGATCCGGGCGCCCATCCGGTTGAGCATCGTGCAGAGGTCGACGATCTCCGGTTCCCGGGCCGCGTTGTCGATCGTCGTCACGCCCCGGGCCAGCACCGCCGCCATCACCAGGTTCTCGGTGGCGCCCACGCTCGGGAAGTCCAGCACGATCTCGGCGCCCCGCAGCCCGTCCGGGGCGGCGGCGATGACGAAGCCGTGCTCGCCGGAGACCTCCGCGCCCATCCGGGCCAGCCCGGCGATGTGCATGTCCAGACCCCGGGAGCCGATCGCGTCCCCGCCCGGGTGGGCCACCCGCACGTACCCCCGGCGGGCCAGCAGTGGGCCCAACACGCAGATCGACGCCCGCAGCCGACGCACCAGGTCGTAGTCGGCGTCCGCGCCGGGCTGCTCGGGCACGTCGATGACGACCGACCGGGAGCGGGCCTGCCCGCCGTACCCGACCATAGGGTCCACCGGGTCGTCCGCCGCGAAGTAGACCGCGCAGCCGAGCCGGCGCAGCACCTCGCCCATGATGGCGATGTCGGTGATCCGGGGCACGTTCGTGATCACCGTACGCCCCGGGGCCAGCAGCGCCGCCGCCATCAGCTTCAGCGCCGAGTTCTTCGCCCCGACGACGTGCACCGTGCCGGCCAGCCGGGCGTCACCGCCGACCCGGATGACGTCGACCGCGTCGACCGCCGGATCGCCGGCGTCACCCGGCCCCACCTCCACCGGCCAACCGGCCGCAGCGGGCCGTGCCGGGATCGTCAGGTCCGGTATCCGTAGGCTGTGCGTCATGGCCGTCCACCTCACGCGCATCTACACCAAGGCCGGCGACGCCGGCATGACCAGGCTGAGCAACAACGAGCAGGTGCCGAAGACCGATCCACGGATCGCCGCGTACGCGGACGTCGACGAGTGCAACGCCGCGCTCGGCGTGGCGCTCGCCCTGGGGCAGCTCGACGACGAGCTGCGGGCCGTACTGGAGTCGATCCAGAACGACATGTTCGACGTCGGCGCCGACCTGGCCACCCCCGTCGAGCCGGACCCGGCGTACCCGCCGCTGCGGGTCACCGAGGAGTACGTCGAACGCCTCGAAGGCTGGTGCGACGAGTACAACGGGCGACTGGGCAAGCTCGACTCCTTCATCCTCCCCGGCGGCACCGCTGGCGCGGCGCTGCTGCACGTGGCACGGACGATCGCCCGGCGCGCCGAACGGGCGGCCTGGGCCCTGGTCGCCCACGATCCGGATCGCACCAGCTCCCTTCCGGCAAAGTATCTCAACCGCCTCTCCGACCTGCTGTTCATCCTGTCAAGAACGGCCAATCCGGGCGGCGATGTGCTATGGGTGCCGGGCGGCAAGCGCTGAGCACGGGCGGGCTGCACCACGTCGAGGTCTGGGTACCCGACCTGGCCGCCGCGAAGCGGAGCTGGGGCTGGCTGCTCGGTGAACTGGGCTGGACGCCGTACCAGGACTGGCCGGCCGGCTGCTCCTGGCGGCACGGCCCGACGTACCTGGTCGTCGAGGAGTCCCCGGCGCTGACCGGGCGGACCCACGACCGGCGCGCCCCGGGCCTCAACCACCTGGCCTTCCACGCCGGTCCGCCGCACGCGGTGGACCGGCTGGTGGCCGACGCCGCGGCCCACGGCTGGGCGCTGCTGTTCGCCGACCGCCACCCGCACGCCGGTGGCCCGGACAGCTACGCCGCCTACCTCACCGACCGGCAGGGCTACGAGGTCGAGCTGGTGGCCGCCGTCGCCGCACCCTGACCGCGCCCGGCAGGGCGACCGGGCCGGTGCCGGGTCAGGCGGCGGGCCAGTCCTGGGAGGCCATACGTGGCGAGGCCGCCCCGGGCGGGGCGGCCTCGAGCCAGGAGGAGAAACCGGTCACCGTGGATCGGGCCATGGCGATCTCGACCGGCGCGTGTTGACTGGTACAGCGGAGGATCACCCAGTCGGACGGCATGGAGAGCCGTTCCTGACCCTCGGGCAGCCGCCGCCGCTCCACCACCAGCTCCTTGCGGGAGAGCACCCGCTTGGGCCGCAGGGCGAAGCTGAACATCCGGTACCAGCGGAGCTGGTCGCCGACGAACCGCGCGAAGCCCGGTGACCAGCCCCGGCCGTCCAGGACGGTGGTGACCCGGACGCTCAGCCGGATGATGCCGCCGCTACGGGTGACCAGGGCCCGCCGGACGAAGAGGATCAGGAGCGCGGCGAGGATCACCGCGATGCCGATTCCGATCCCTTCGACGATCTCCATCGGCGGGTGGACTCAGCGGGCCGGAGTGGCCGGGGTGGCGCTCTCGGCGAGCACGGTGACGCTCTCCGCGCCGACCGACAGGAATCCGCCGGTGATGTCGTAGGCGACCTGCTGGCCGCCGGCCTGCTTGATCCGGACCTGGCTGGGCTCGGCGAGCTGGCCGAGCAGCGGCGCGTGCCCCGGCAGCACACCCAGCTCGCCTTCGGTCGTGCGGGCGACGACCATTTCGGCCTCGCCGGACCAGACCTTCTCCTCGACGGCTACGAGGTCGACGTGAAGCTGCTGTGCCACGCTGTCTCCTTGCTGCGGCGACGGATTGTCGAAAGTCTAGTCGGACCGCCGTCGCCGACCCAACGCGGGTGCCGAGACCTGCACCACCATCCGGCGTGTCGGCTGGCCGGACGGTGCTGTCGGCACCCGCAGGGGTCACTTGACCTTGTTACGGAACTCCGGGTGCTCCAGCAGGAAGGCGTCCAACTGCTCGTTCTTGAGGGCGGCGAAGAAGTCGTCGGCGGCGGGCAGCAACCGCTCCCCCCGGTAGGCGTTGCCGGTGCCGATCCCCTCCCCGGGCAGCTTGATCAGCTCGACGTTCTCCGAGCGGATGCCCTTGAGCGCGATGGCGAAGTCGACCACGCTGTTGCCCCGGCCGTTGAAGGTCAGCGACTGGCCGGCGGCCCGGATCACCCGGTCCAGCTTGATCGGGTTGGTCACCACGTCGGCGCTGAACGCCTGGCTGATCATCGCCTTGATGAACTGCTGCTGGTGCCGCTGCCGGCCGTAGTCGGCGTCCGGGACGCCGTTCCTCGGGTAGCGCTGCCGGACGTAGTCCAGCGCCTGCCAGCCGCTGAGGTGCTGGTTGCCCTTCTTGTAGACCGCCTGCGGCCCGATGTACCCCTCGCCGTACGGGTTGCCCTTGCGGTGCTTGCCGTTCGGCTCGCGGTGCTCGGAGCGGACCTCCCGCTCGATGTACATGTCGACGCCGCCCATCGCGTCGACGATCTTTTGGAAGCCGGTGAAGTTGATGATCGCCCCGGCGTCGAACCGGGTGATCCCGGTCGCCTTCTGCACGGTCTTGGCGAGCAGTTCGAAGCCCTGCGCCGCGCTGGGGTTCTTGCCCTCGACGATGCTGCCGTGCGACATCGCTCCGTTGATCTTGCCGGAGCCGCCCCGGTAGCCGGCCTTGTCGAACTTGGGGATGTCGACGTAGAGGTCACGCGGCACGGAGAAGATGTACGCCCGGTCCAACGACTCCGGCACGTGCAGCACCATGATCGAGTCGGCCAGCGGCGGCGTCTTCGCGTCCCGCGGGTCGATGCCCACCAGCAGGATGTTCAGCGGGCCCTTGACGTTGCTCTTGCGCTCCTGCGCCCCGGCCGCCTTGTCGCCGAACAGGTCGGCCTTGCCCACCGAACCCTCGTAGCGCGACAGCAGCGTCTCGTAGCCCACCAGGACCGCGCCGCTGAGCATCAGCAGCACGACCCCGAAGATGGTGCACGCGCGGGCCCAGCGGGGCGCCCCGGACCAGATCGACCGCCTGCCGTCCCCGCCGGCCTTACCGGCCCCGCCACCCTTACCGGCCTTACCGTCCCTGCCGCCCTTGCCGGTCTTACCCACCAGCAGCTCCATTCGTCGCGCACGGGGACTCGTCACGAGGATTCGTCACGCCCACGAAGAGGAGACGGGCGTACCCGGTCGAAAAGTTGCACCACACCGACCCCCGAACCCGAGAGTCGTTCTCGAAACGGTACCGCGCCCCCGCAGCGACCGCTCGCCCGGCAACCGGACACCGGCCCCACCAGGCGCAACGGCCGAAGGCCACCCCGGTCGACCGGGGTGGCCTTCGCAGCACGACTGTCCGAGAGCTCAGCCCTCCGACATCAGCTCCTTCGCCTTGCGCTCCAGGTCCTCCAGACCGCCGCACATGAAGAAGGCCTGCTCGGGGAAGTGGTCGTACTCGCCCTCGCTGATCTTCCGGAACGCGTCGATGGTCTCCTCGATCGGGACCGTCGAGCCCGGCACGCCGGTGAACTGCTCGGCGGCGTAGGTGTTCTGGGAGAGGAAGCGCTCGATCCGGCGGGCCCGGCCGACGGTGAGCTTGTCCTCCTCCGAGAGCTCCTCGATACCGAGGATGGCGATGATGTCCTGGAGGTCCTTGTAGCGCTGGAGGATGCGCTTGACCTCGGTGGCCACCGCGAAGTGCGCCTCGCCGACGAACTCCGGGGCGAGGATCCGGGACGAGGACGCCAGCGGGTCCACGGCCGGGTAGATGCCCTTGTCGGAGATCGACCGCTCCAGGTTGGTGGTCGCGTCCAGGTGGGCGAAGGTGGTCGCCGGCGCCGGGTCGGTGTAGTCGTCGGCGGGCACGTAGATCGCCTGGAGCGAGGTGATGGCCTGGCCCCGGACGGAGGTGATCCGCTCCTGGAGCTCGCCCATCTCGTCGGCCAGGGTCGGCTGGTAACCCACCGCGCTCGGCATCCGGCCGAGCAGGGTGGAGACCTCGGAACCGGCCTGGGTGAAGCGGAAGATGTTGTCGATGAAGAGCAGCACCTCCTGCTTCTTGACGTCCCGGAAGTACTCGGCCATGGTCAGCGCCGACAGCGCCACCCGCAGCCGGGTGCCCGGCGGCTCGTCCATCTGGCCGTAGACCAGCGCGGTCTTGTCGATGACGCCGGACTCGGTCATCTCGGCGATGAGGTCGTTGCCCTCACGGGTGCGCTCACCCACGCCGGCGAAGACCGACGTACCACCGAAGTTCCGGGCCACCCGGGTGATCATCTCCTGGATGAGCACCGTCTTGCCCACGCCGGCGCCGCCGAACAGGCCGATCTTGCCGCCCTTGACGTACGGGGCGAGCAGGTCGATGACCTTGATGCCGGTCTCCAGCATCTCGGTCTTCGGCTCCAGGTCCGCGAAGGCCGGGGCCTTGCGGTGGATGCCCCACCGGTCGTCCGCGTCGAGCGTCTCGCCCTCGGTGAGGTTGAGGCACTCGCCGATGGCGTTGAAGACGTGGCCCTTGACCGCGTCGCCCACCGGAACGGTGATCGGCGAGCCGGAGTCGGTCACCTCGGCACCCCGGACCAGACCGTCGGTCGGCTGCATCGAGATGGCCCGGACCAGGTTGTCACCCAGGTGCTGGGCGACCTCCAGGGTGAGCGTCTTCGCGCCGCCGGAGAGGTTCACCTCCACGTGCAGGGCGTTGAACAGGGTCGGCATGGCGTCGCGCGGGAACTCGGCGTCGACGACCGGGCCGATGACCCGAACCACGCGACCGGTGGCCGTACTGGTCTCTGCCGGTCCCCCGGCAACTGCGGATACAGTCATCACACTTCACTTCCCGACGCGGCCAGCGCGTTCGCGCCGCCGACGATCTCACTGATCTCCTGGGTGATCCCGGCCTGGCGGGCCGAGTTCATCTCACGCGTGTACTTCTCGATCATCTCTTCGGCGTTGTCGGTGGCGCTCTTCATCGCCCGCCGCCGGGCCGCCGACTCGCTCGCCGCCGACTCCAGCAACGCCGCGTAGATCCGCGTGTTGATGTACTTCGGCAACAGCGCGTCGAGCAGCGACTCCGCCTCCGGCTCGAACTCGTACGCCGGCAGCAGCCCCTCGGAGCGCGGCCGGTCCTCGACCTGCATCGGGCCGATGATCTTCGTGACCGGGCTCTGGGTCATCAGGCTGTGGAACTCGGTGTAGACGATGTGCAACTCGTCGATGCCGAGCACGCCGTCCGGCCCGGCGTCGCCGTCGGTGTCGTCGGCACCGGCGGTGAACGCCGCGATCAGCGTCTCGCCGACCTCACGGGCGTCGGCGAAGGTGGGCTGCTCCGAGAAGCCGGTCCAGTTCGCCGCGATCTGCCGGTTGCGGAACCGGTAGAACGTCAGGCCCTTGCGTCCGATGACGTAGAGCACCGGCTCCTTGCCGTCGGCGGTGAGCCGGGCGATCAGCGACTCGGCGGTCCTGATCGCGTTGGAGCTGTACCCGCCGGCCAGGCCCCGGTCGGAGGTGACCAGCAGGACGCCCGCCCGCCGCACCCGCTCGCGCGGGGTGAGCAGCGGGTGGTCGATCCGGGCGTTCGAGGCCAGCGCGGTGAGCACGCCGGTGATCGCCTGGGCGTACGGCAGGGACGCCGTCACCCGGGCCTGGGCCTTGGCGATGCGGCTCGTCGCCACGAGCTCCATCGCCTTGGTGATCTTCTTCATCCCCTTCGCCGAACGGATTCGCTGGCGAAGAACGCGTACCTGGGCCGCCATGAGTCAGCCCTACTGCTTCTCGGCGTCGCCGCCGGCGTAGCGGGTGACCGTCTCCCGGTCCGACTCGCCCTCCAGCGGCTTGGCCGGCGCGTCGTTGACCCGGCGCTCGTCGGCCTTGCCGAGGAAGACCTGCTTGAACTCGCCGATGGCCGAGTCCAGCGAGGCGGCGATGTCGTCGCCCCACTTGCCGTCCGCGATCGAGGCCAGCACGCCCTCGTGCTTGTGCCGCAGGTACTGGAGGAACTCGGACTCGAAGCGACGGATCTCGCCGACCGGGACGTCGTCCAGCTTGCCCTCGACGCCGGCCCAGACCGAGACGACCTGCTCCTGCACCGGGTACGGCGAGTAGTTCGGCTGCTTGAGCAGCTCGACCAGCCGGGAACCCCGGTTCAGCTGGGCCTGCGAGGCCTTGTCCAGGTCGGAGGCGAAGGCGGCGAACGCCTCCAGCTCACGGAACTGGGCCAGGTTGAGCCGCAGCGAGCCGGAGACCTTCTTCATCGGCTTCATCTGCGCGGCGCCACCGACCCGGGAGACCGAGGTGCCGACGTTGATGGCCGGCCGGACGCCCTGGTTGAACAGGTCGGACTCCAGGAAGATCTGGCCGTCGGTGATGGAGATGACGTTGGTCGGGATGAAGGCCGAGATGTCGTTGGCCTTCGTCTCGATGATCGGCAGGCCGGTCATCGAACCGCCACCCAGCTCGTCGGAGAGCTTCGCGCAGCGCTCCAGCAGGCGGGAGTGCAGGTAGAAGACGTCACCCGGGTAGGCCTCACGGCCCGGCGGGCGGCGCAGCAGCAGCGACACGGCCCGGTACGCCTCGGCCTGCTTGCTCAGGTCGTCGAAGACGATCAGGACGTGCTTGCCGCCGTACATCCAGTGCTGCCCGATGGACGAGCCGGTGTACGGGGCGAGGTACTTGAAGCCGGCCGGGTCGGACGCCGGGGAGGCCACGATGGTGGTGTACTCCAGCGCGCCCGCGTCCTCCAGGATGCCCTTGATCGAGGCGATCGTGGAGGCCTTCTGGCCGATGGCGACGTAGATGCAGCGGACCTGCTTCTTCGGGTCGCCGGAGCGCCAGTTGTCCCGCTGGTTGAGGATGGTGTCCAGCGCGACGGTGGTCTTGCCGGTCTTCCGGTCGCCGATGATCAGCTGCCGCTGGCCCCGACCGATCGGGGTCATCGCGTCGATCGCCTTGATGCCGGTCTGCAGCGGCTCGTCGACCGACTGCCGGGACATCACGTTGGGGGCCTGGAGCTCCAGCTCGCGGTAGCCCTCGTCGGCGATGTCGCCGAGGGCGTCGATCGGCTGGCCGAGCGCGTTGACCACGCGGCCGAGGAAGGCGTCGCCGACCGGTACGGAGAGCACCCGGCCGGTGCGCTTGACGCGCTGCCCCTCCTCCAGCTTGGCGGAGTCACCGAGAACGACGACACCGATCTCCCGCACGTCGAGGTTCAACGCCACGCCGAGCGTGCCGTCCTCGAACTCCAGGAGTTCGTTGGTCATGGTCGAGGGCAGGCCCTCGACGTGGGCGATGCCGTCACCGGTGTCGGCGACGGTGCCGACCTCCTCGCGGGAGACGTCGGTCGAGTAGGAGGAGACGTAGCGCTCCAGGGCGCCGCGGATCTCCTCCGTCGAGATGGTCAGCTCGGCCATCCTCTGCTTCCTTAAGTATCAGGGGCCCGGGATACCTAGTACCGACCGGTCCGAATGGCGTCGATCAAAGGGCGGCGAGGCCGCTGTCAGCGCTGCACGAGCGCGTTGCGGGTCTCGTTGAGGCGGCGCAGGACGGTGCCGTCGTACAGGTCGGAACCGACCCGCACGCTCACCCCACCGAGCACCTCCGGGTCGACCGTCTGCTTGACGGAAACCTCTCGACCGTACATCGCGGAGAGACGGGCACCGAGCCGTCGCTCGTCGGACTCACTCAACGGAGCCGCCACGGTCACGTACGCGACCTGACGGTCCCGCCGGTCGGCGGCCAACTCGACCAGCCGGGTGAGCGCCCCGGTGAAGGAGCGCCCCCCGAACCCGCCGAGGGCCACCTCGACGAGGCGGACGGTGACCGGCCGGGCCTTGCCGGCGAGCAGTTCCCGGGCCAGTCCGGCCCGCTGCCCGGCCGGGGCGATCGGGTCGGCCAGCGCCGCGGAGAGCGCGGACTGACCGGCGACCACCTGGCCGAAGCGGAACAGCTCGTCCTCGACCTCACCGAGGTCGCCCGCGGCGTCGGCGCTGGCCAGCAGCGCCTCCACCCCGAGCCGCTCGGTGCCGTCGAGCAGCTCCGACGGCGTCGACCAGCGGCCGGCGACCAGGCCGGACAGCAGGTCGAGCGCATCCGCGCCGATCTTGCCGGTCAGGATGCCGTTGAGCAGCGCCGCACGGTCGTCGCCGCTGCGGGCCGGGTCGGACAGCGCCCGGCGCAGCCGCGGCTCGCCCCGCAACAGGGCGGCGACGGAGAGGACGTCGTCGGCGGTGGTCGCCACCGCCGACGGCTCCGCCCCGCGGACGTACGCGTCGAGGCGCTCGGCCGCGACCGCGTACGACTCCCGGCTGGCGGCCTGCATCAGCGGGCCCCCGTGCTCTCGAGGTTGCTCAGGAACCGGTCGACGGTGCCCTTGCGGCGTGCCTCGTCGGCAAGCGACTCGCCGACGATCTTGCTGGCCAGGTCCACCGCGATGGTGCCGACCTCGGCCCGCAGCTCACGCACGATGGTGGCCCGCTCGGCGGCGAGCTGCTCCTTGCCGGCCGCGATGATCCGGTCGGACTCCTCCCGCGCCTTGCCGAGGATGTCCTGACGGATGCCCTCCGCGTCGGCCCGGGCGTCGTCCCGGATCTTGGCGGCGTCGGTACGCGCCTCGGCGAGCTGCGCGCGGTACTGCTCAAGGAGCTGGTTGGCCTCGGCCTGGGCGGCCTCGGCACGCTTGATCCCGCCCTCGATCGCGTCGACCCGGGCCTGGAACGTCTGTTCCATGCGGGGGAAGACGAACTTCATCAGCACGAAGCAGAGCACGGCGAAGGCGACGCTGCCGACCACGATCTCCTGCCAGAGCGGGATGATCGGGTTGTGGGTCGACTCACCACCCTCAGCGGCGAGGAAGTACATGGATGACCTCCCGGTCTGCAGGGGCCGGGTCAGCCGGCCCAGATGAAGCCGAAGGCGATGCCCAGCAGCGCGAGCGCCTCGATGACGGCGAAGCCGATCCAGACGTACGGCAGGGTCATCCGGGACGACTCCGGCTGGCGGGCCGTCGACTGGATGTAGGCGGCGAAGACCAGGCCGACGCCGATGCCCGGGCCGATGGCGGCGAGGCCGTAGCCGATGGCGGCGGTGCTGCCGGTGACCTCGGCGAGAACGCTAGCGTCCATGGGTGTGGTTCCTCCTGGGTATCTCGCGTGACTCTCACGCGGGACGACAACGGGTTGATGCGGTGGACCAGTGCTCGCGAGCGAGCCCCCGCCCGTGGACCAGTGCTCGCTTTCGAGCCCCCGCCCGGTGGATCAGTGCTCGTCGGCGAGCGCGCCCTGCACGTAGCTTGCGGTGAGGACGGTGAAGACGTAGGCCTGCAGGCAGATGACCAGGAACTCGAGGAAGGTGAGCGCGATGGTCATCACCCAGGACAGCACCGAGACCGGTGCGAGCCAGGCGTTGGCGCTGAGCATCGCGAAGCCGCCGAGGGTGAAGACCAGCAGCAGCATGTGCCCGGCGAACATGTTGGCGAAGAGACGCACGGCCAGCGAGAACGGCCGCACGAGGAAGGTGGAGAAGAACTCGATCGGGATCAGCAGCGGCAGGATGTACCAGGGCGCCGGCGGGATCAGGGAGTTCTTGAAGTACTTCACGAAGCCGTGGTGCCGGATGCCGACGTAGTTGAACATCAGGTAGCTGATCACGGCGAGGATCGCCGGGAAGGCGATGTGCGAGTTCGGCGAGATCTGGAAGAACGGCACGATCGCGAAGAAGTTGGTCAGCAGCACGAAGCAGAACAGCGTGGTGAAGTACGGCGCGAACCGCACCCCCCGGTGTCCGATCATGTCGACCGCGATGTTGTTCCGCACGAAGCCGTAGATCGACTCGGCGAGCCACTGCTTCTTGGTCGGGACCAGCTGCGGCTTCCGGTAGGTCGCCAGGAAGAAGATGATCAGGATGCCGACGGCGACCCACACCATCGCCGTGATCTTGGTGAACCAGTACGAGTCGTGCGCACCCCAGGGCAGGATGCTGGGCAGGTAGAAGTCCTCCACGCTGGGTGGGAATGCCGCCTGGCCCGCTGCCAGGACGTTCGCCTGTCCGAACACCGCGTCCCTTCCTAAGTAGGCGTGCCGAGCCGGCGGACGACCAGGATGATCCCCCCGGCCATGCCGAGCACGACACCGATCCCGGTGGCGATGCCGCCGGAGTCGAGCCACTGGTCGACCAGCCAGCCGATGAAACCCCAGACGAGCATGCCCCCGATGAGGTACGAGAGCGCGGTCCAACCCTGACCGGCGCCGGTCGGAACGTCGTCCGGGCCACCGGTGGGTCGGGGGTTTTGGTCACCAGCCATGACGGGGCGAACGATATCAGCCGGGAAGACGAGGCTGTGCCTCACCCCCCGCACAACCG
Organism: Micromonospora sp. S-DT3-3-22; assembly: GCF_015354745.1. Lineage (NCBI taxonomy): Bacteria > Bacillati > Actinomycetota > Actinomycetes > Micromonosporales > Micromonosporaceae > Micromonospora > Micromonospora sp. S-DT3-3-22. Next base: position 16,654 of record NZ_JACGMO010000023.1, on the reverse strand, counting down.
TCGTTGTGTGGGCATCGGGCGGGCTCCATCGTCTGGGGGCACGCTACTCCCCTTCCGCAAGGGAGAGAACGACCGCACGCGGACAGTCGCCCGCCCGCCCACCATGTGGGACAGTCAGGAGCCGGGTCGACGGGAATACACCCTGGTCAGCCACCAGATGTGTACTCCGGTCCAGACCACCACACCGGCGGCGATGCCGACACAGAGTGGAACCAGGCCGTCCCAGCCGGTCGATGCCACCGCCACCATGACCACCCCCAGCAGGGTGAACTTGGCGATGTAGAGGCCCAGCCCGAGGGGCAGCACCAGTTGCGGGTTGACCGCGTCGGCCCTGGCCAGCACCACCGTGGTCAGGCTGTAGCTGACCACCGTCACCGCCACCCCGGCCGCCGCGCCGAGGGCCGCCACGCCGCCGCCGGTCACCGCACCGACCAGCGCGGCGACCACCCCCAGCACCGCCGAGGCGGCCAGCAGCACCGGCAGGTGACGCAGCCGCCACCCCTGGTCGTCGGCCACCGCCGGCCCGCGCGCCCCGGGCTCAGCCACGCGGGTCTTCCGGGCCGTCGGCGTGCGGCGCGGCCACGACGGGCCGCCCCCGGTCCGGCCCCCACCAGGTGCGCTTCACGTTCTCCACAGCGAAAGAGTGTACGGAGCCGCACACTGGTGTCCGTGAGATGCCTCGTCACCGGCGCGACCGGATACATCGGTGGACGGCTCGCGCCCCGCCTGCTGGCCGAGGGGCACCAGGTGCGCTGTCTGGCCCGTAAGGCCGGTCGGCTGCGCGACGTGCCCTGGGCGGCGCAGGCCGAGATCGCCGAGGGGGACCTGCGCCGGCCGGAGACGCTCCCGGCCGCCTTCGCCGACGTCGACGTCGCGTACTACCTGGTGCACTCGCTCGGGCAGGCCGACTTCGAGGCGGCCGACCGGGAGGCGGCCACCAACTTCGCCGAGGCCGCCGCCGCGGCCGGCGTACGCCGGATCGTCTACCTGGGCGGGCCGGAGCCGGCGGCCGGCGGCTCGACCTCGCCGCACCTGCGGTCCCGGGCCGAGGTGGCCCGGATCCTGCTGGCCGGCGAGGTGCCCACGGTGGTGCTGCGGGCCGCCGTGATCATCGGGTCCGGGTCCGCCTCGTTCGAGATGCTGCGCCACCTCACCGAACGGCTGCCGGCCATGGTCACCCCCCGCTGGGTCCGCAACCGCATCCAGCCGATCGCCGTCCGGGACGTGCTGCGCTACCTGGTCGGCTGCGCCGGCCTGCCCCCGGAGGTGGACCGGGCGTTCGACATCGCCGGCCCGGACGTGCTCACCTTCCGGGAGATGATGCAGCGGTACGCGCGGGTCGCCGGGCTGCGCCGCCGGATCATCGTGCCGGTCCGCCCGCTGACCCCGGCGCTGTCCTCGCACTGGGTGGGGCTGATCACCCCGGTGCCGAACGCCATCGCCCGCCCGCTGGTGGAGAGCCTGATCCACGAGGCGGTCGCGCACGAGCACGACATCGCCCGGTGGCTGCCCGACCCGCCGGGCGGGCTGACCGGCTTCGACGACGCCGTCGCGCTGGCCCTGACCAAGGTGCGCGACGCCCAGGTGGAGACCCGCTGGTCGAACGCGAGCGGCCCGGACGCCCCGGCCGAACCCCTGCCGTCGGACCCGGACTGGTCCGGCGGGACCGCCTACACCGACGTCCGGGAGCAGGAGGTGGCCGCCCCGCCGGCCGCGCTCTGGCGGGTCATCGAGGGCGTCGGCGGCGAGCACGGCTGGTACTCGTTTCCGCTCGCCTGGTCGGTACGCGGCTGGCTGGACCGGCTGGTCGGCGGGGTGGGGCTGCGCCGGGGCCGGCGCGATCCGCACCGCCTGCAGGTCGGCGAGGCGCTGGACTTCTGGCGGGTGGAGGAGATCGTCCCCGGGGAGCTGCTGCGGCTGCGCGCCGAGATGCGGCTGCCCGGCCGGGCCTGGCTGGAGCTGCGCGCCGAGCCGGCCGGCGACGGCCACAGCCGGTACGTGCAACGCGCCGTCTTCCTCCCCCGGGGCCTGCCCGGCCACCTCTACTGGCTGTCGGTGGCCCCGTTCCACGCCGTCGTCTTCGGCGGCATGGCCCGCAACATCGCCCGGCACACCCCAACCCCCTGATCCCCCACCTCGTGTCGATCATGGAGTTGTGGTGGACGGATCAGACCGTTTTGGTCCGTTATGCGAGCACCACAACTCCATGATCGACGGGGTGAGGCGGGGTGGGTGGGGTGGAGTGGGGTGGGTGGGGTCAGTTGCCGTCGCGGGGGGTGGGGGCGAGGCGGTAGGTGATCGACTCGTTGGGCGGGACGAAGTCGCGGACCGGGCTGTCGGCCAGGGCGGCGGCGAGGATACGGCCCACCGCGTCGACCATCCGGGACTGGACGGCGGCGCCGACGGCGTCCCGGGGGTCGTCGGGGTTGGCGGCGATCTGGGCCACCGCGAGCTGCGGGGTGAACGCCACCACCGACTCGGTCTCGTTCCGTTCCGAACTGCCGGTCTTGCCGGCCACCGGGCGACCCAGCCCCGGGCGGAGCTGCTCGGCCGTGCCGCCGTCGCAGCGGCGGTACATCGACTGGTCGCCGACCGGGCAGCGGGCCGCGTCGGCGGCGGCGCGGGCCACCTCGGTGTCGATCACCTGCCGGCAGTCGGGCCGGCCGGCGGCCACCTCCTTCCCGGCGCTGTCGGTGATCGACACGACCGGCAGCGGCGCGCACCAGGTCCCCTCGGCGGCCACCGTGGCGTACGCGTTGGCCAGGTCGAGCGGGGTGGTGGAGGAGACGCCGAGGGTGAACGCCCCCCAGTTGCGCGCCCCGGAGCGGGCCAGCTCGGCGTCGTCGGGGGCGCGGAACCGGATGCCCAGCCGCTCGGCCATCTCGACCACCCGTTCCGCGCCGACCTTCTCGGTGAGCCAGGCGAAGTAGGTGTTCACCGACCGGCCGAAGGCGGTCCACATGGTGCGGTAGCCGTCCATCCACTCGGGGGTGGCGTTGACCGGGCACCACCGGCCGCCGCAGCTCGACCGGGGGTCGTCGGTCGGGAACCGGGTCACGATCCGGCTCGGCGCGACGAAGGCGGTCTCCAGCGGCAGCCCGGACTCCAGGGCGGCCAGCAGGGTGAACAGCTTGAACGTCGAACCGGCCTGGTAGCCCTCGATGCCGTTGCCACCGGCGACGAGCTGGTTGACCGTGTTCGGGTAGTTCTGCTGCCCGGCCGGGTTGGGGGCGACGCTGTAGTGGCGGTTCACCGCCAGGGCCAGCACCCGCCCGGTGCCGGGCTGGACCACCGCCGCCGGCGCCGCCCGGGGGTCGTCCACGTCGTAGATGCCGGTCACCTGGCGTACGGCGGCCCGCTGCACCGCCGGGTCGAGCGAGGAGACGATCCGGAAGCCGCCCCGGCGCAGGGTGTCCTGCCGTTCGGCGGCGGTCGCGCCGAAGGCGGGCTGGTCGCTCCACCACTGGGTGAACCAGTCGCAGAAGAAGCCCCAGTCGTTGCGCTGCTCGGGTACGGCGGTGCAGTCGTTCGGCGTCCGGCTGGGCCGTAGATCGAGCGGTTCCTCGCGGGCCTGCGCCGCGTCGACCGGCCCGACCTGGGCCAGCGCCACCATCCGGTCCAGCACGTACGAGCGCCGGGTCAGCGCCGCGTCGGCGTCGCCGTTGATCGGGTCGTCGCTGTCCGGGGAGCGGACCAGCCCGGCCAGCAGCGACGCCTGGGCCAGGGTCAGCCGGGCCGGGGTGGTGGAGAAGTAGCGCTTGGTGGCGGCGGCGATCCCGTACGCCCCGGCGCCGAAGTAGGCGATGTTCAGGTAGCGGGTGAGGATCTCGTCCTTGGTCAGCTCGCGCTCCAGCGCCAGGGCGTACCGCATCTCCTGGAGCTTGCGGGCGGTGCTGATCTCGGTGGCCTTCTTCCGCTGCTCCTTGGTCAACCGGGGATCGTTGCTGAGCACGTTGCGGACATACTGCATGGTCAGCGTGGAGGCGCCCTGCCGGGCCCGGCCGTCGCGCTGGTTGACGGTGAACGCCCGGACCACGCCCCGCAGGTCGACGCCCCGGTGCTGGTAGAACCGGGCGTCCTCGGCGGCCACGATGGCCTGCCGCATCACCGGGGCCACCTTGGCCAGCGGCACGTCCACCCGGTCCTCGGTGTAGAAGGACGTGACCAGGGTGACGCCGTCGGCGGCGTACAGGGTGGACCGCTGGGCGGTGGGTGGGGTGCGCAGGGTGTTGGGCAGTTCGGCGTAGGACGAGGCGAGGCCGCCGAAGCCGAGGCCGAACACCAGCGCGAGCGGCAGGGCCGCCGCGGCCAGCACCAGGCCGGCGAGGACGCCGGCGAGCAGCACGGTGAACGCCTTGTGGAGGGCCCGGATCATCAGTACTCCCCGCAGGAGTCGTCAGGACCCGTTCAGCATGACCCGCAAAACCGCCCGAACTCTCATCTTTCCCCGAAACCGGAGGAAGTTCGCGAGACGGACACGGCGCGCGGGCCGGGACACGCCGCGCCGGTCACCCGGACGGGCCGCCGCTCAGCCGGCCGTCACGGCAGCAGGGCCGAGGTGAGCGGGTGCACCGTCTCCTCGATCTCGTCGGCCACCCGGCTGAAGCACTGGTCGCCCCGGCCCCACGGATCGTCCAGGTCGTCGGAGTGCAGCGCGCCCGCCCCCTGCCGGGCCGCGTCGACCGCCGCCACCAGGGCCACCCCCCGGGCGTACACCGCGTCCGGGGTGGCCCCGGCCGGCGGCAGGGCGGTGGTGTCCAACGCGCCGAGCAGCCGGCCGAACTCACCCAGCACGAACGTGCGCGCCGCCGCGTCCGGACGCAGCGCCACCACGTACTCCTGCTGGTCGGCGGTGGCGGTGAGGACCAGGTCGGCGGCGTCGATCAGGTCGGAACGCAGCTTGCGGGCGGCGAAACCCTCGACGTCACCACCGCGACCCAACACCTGCCGGGCGGCCGGCGGGTTCATCTCCTCCCCCGCGTGCCACCCGCCGGTGCCGGCGCTGTGACTGTGCAGCAGCGCGTCCGCCCCGGCCGGGTCGACGCCGAGCCGCTCCAGCCGCTCGCGGACGGCGAGCACCAGCAGCCGTTCGGCCATCGGGGAACGGCAGATGTTGCCCATGCAGACGTGCAGGACGGTGAACGGCGGCACTCAGGCTCCCCGCTCGTCGAGGATGTCCGGCGCGACGTCGCGGAGCTGGTCGAGGGTGATCGCGCCGGCCCGCAGCAGCCGGGGCGTCTCCCCGGTCAGGTCGACGATGGTGCTCGGCACCGGATCGGGACACGCCCCGGCCTCCAGGTAGACCCGCACCGAGTAGCTGAGCTGGTCGCGGGCCTCCTCCGCGGTCAACGACGGCGACTGGCCCACCTTGTTGGCCGCGGCCACCGCCATCGGGCCGGTCTCCCGCAGCACCTCCAGCGCCACCGGGTGCAGCGGCATCCGGACCGCCACCGTCCCGTCGGCGTCGCCGCCCAGGTCCCAGGCGAGGCTCGGCGAGTGCTCCACCACGATGGTCAACGCACCGGGCCAGAACGCCTCGACCAGGTCACGGGCCGCGCGGGGCAGCGAGAAGACCAGGCCGTCGAGGGTGTGCCGGGAGCCGATCAGCACCGGCGGCGCCGCCTGGCTGCCGCCCCGGGCGTCGGACAGGGCCTTGACCGCGTACGGGGTGAACGCGTCCGCACCGATCCCGTAGACCGTGTCGGTGGGCAGAACGACCAGCTCGCCGTTCTTGACCGCCTCGATCGCCGCGGCGATGCCGCGGTCCCGGTCGGCGGATGACCGACAGTCGTAGAGCATCACGAGGAGCCAGTCTGCCACGCCGACGCCGGGACGGCGTGCGGGCCGTCCGACCGGCGGGACGCGGTGGCGAACCGGGGCCGCCCGGCCAGGTCCCGGTGCGCCCGCACCGCCGTGTACCGGCCGTCGGCGGTCAGCAGCGCCGGCACCGCCCCGCCGTGCGTGTCGTCGTGCTCCACGCCCAGCTCGCCGTCGGGTCGCAGCAGCTCGGCCGCCCGGCGCAGCACCGGCCGCAGCACCACCAGCCCGTCCGCCCCGCCGAACACCGCCTCGTCGGGGTCGTGCCCGGCCACCTCCGGCGGGACCGGCACCGCCCGTGGCACGTACGGCGGGTTGCACAGCAGCACGTCCACCGCGCCGACCAGGTCGGCCAGCAGCCCCGGGTCGGTGACGTCGGCGGCCACCACCTCGACCGGCCGGTCCCCGACGGCGGCCCGCTCGGCGGCGTTGCGCCGCAGCCAGGCCAGCGCGTCCGGGGACCGTTCCACCGCCACCACCCGGGCCGCCGGCACCTCCCGGGCCACCGCCAGCGCGATCGCCCCGGAACCGCTGCACAGGTCGACCACCAGCGGGTCCGGCCGGGTCAGCGCCCGGTCGATGCCCCAGCCGGCCAGCAGCTCCGTCTCCGGGCGGGGCACGAAGACGCCCGGCCCGACGGCCAGCTCCAGGTGCCGGAAGCCGGCCCGCCCGGTCAGGTGCTGCAACGGCTCGCGGTCGGCCCGCCGGGCCACCAGCGCGTCGTAGCGGGCCCGCTGGGCGGCGGTGAAGCCGTCGGTCAGGGCCAGCCGGCCCCGGGGCACCTCCAGCACGTACGCGGCGAGCTGCTCCGCCTCGGACCGGGCCGACGCCACCCCGGCGGCGGCGAGGGTACGGGCGGCGCGGGCCACCACGGGCGAGGTCCGCTCGCGTTCTGTCCCTTCGGACGGGTGGCGTGGGAGTGAGGTCACGCCATAATCATGAGGCGTCGTCGGTCCCGCCACGAGTGGGTGCGGCCGGGCGCACACCGACGGGAGGTTCGCCAGGTGGGGTGGCTCGACCGGGTCGATGACCAGGTTGACGCCCTGACGCATGCCCGCAGCCTCCAGGAGGCGAGCCGCTCGGCCGAGGCGGTCGGCGTCCTCGACCGGGTGCTGCGCACCACCGCCGACCCGTACACCCGGGCGGACGCGCTGGTGCAGCGGCTCTGCGCGTTGATCAACCTGGGCCGGACGGCCGAGTTCACCCGGGCCATCGAGGAGGCCTCCGGGGCGGTGCGCGACCTGCCCGAGCCCTACCTGCACGGGCACCTCAACGCGCTGGCCGCGCTCGCCGCGCACCACCAGGGCGCGCTCGACCGCTGCGTCATGCACCTGGTCCGGGCGGCCCGGGCACTGGGCGCGGCGGAGGACCGGGACCGGGACACCGCCTGGGGCTGGCACGACCTGGCGATGGCCTACTCCTACCTCAGCTTCCACGGCTACGCGCTGGGCGCGATCGAGCGGGCCCGCCAGCACGGCGCCGCCGCCGGCATCCCCGAGGAGACCTTCGCCGCCCCCGGCATCCGGCTGCGCAACGCCGTCGCGCTGGACCACAACGGCGACAGCGACGGCTGCCTGCGGGTGCTCCGCGACATCGCGGCCGACCTGGCCCGGTTCGTCGACGACGGGCGGGCCGACCGGCTGCGGCCGAGCAGCCTCGCCGCGTACGGCTACGCGGCGGTCCGCCGGGCGGCGCTCGGCGACGCGACCCCGGTCGGCCCGGAGCCGGCCCGGCTGCTCGACCACGGCGGGGACAGCGCCCGTGCCCGGGACATGCGCCAGCTCGGCCATGTCTGCCTGGCGGTCGCCGACGGCCGCCCGATCGAGGCGATCACCCGGCTGGACTCGGCCCGGGTGTCGGCCGAGACGCTCGGCGCGGCGGAGCTGTCCCGGCTGCGCAGCATCGCCTTCTCCCGGGCCGGCGACCACGCCGCCGCGCACCGCGCCGACCGGATGGCGTTCCGGCTGGCCGCCCAGCGCAACGACCGGCTGCGCGACGTCTACATCGACGGCATCGCGGCCCGCATCGACCACGAGGAGATGCGCCGGGAGGCCGCCCGCTACGAGGGTGAGGCGCTCACCGACCCGTTGACCGGGCTGCCCAACCGGCGGCGGCTGGAGCGCTACATCGGCTCGGTGGTGTCCCGGGGCGAGCGGGTGGTGATCGGCGTCTGCGACCTCGACGGCTTCAAGGCGGTCAACACCACCCACGGCCACCACTCCGGTGACCTGGTGCTGCAACGCATCGCCGGGGTGATCAACCGGGTGATGCGGCGGGGCGACTTCGTGGCCCGCTACGGCGGCGACGAGTTCGTGGTGGTGCTCTCCGGGGCCGGCATGGCCGAGGCTGCCGAGGTGGCCCGCCGGATCGACGCGGCGGTGCGCACCGAGGACTGGGAGTCGCTGGTGCCCGGCACCCCGGTCGGGGTGAGCATCGGGTTCGCCGAGGTCGCCGGCACCGGCACCGCGCTGCGCGACGCCCTCGGGCTCGCGTTCGAGATCGCCGACCGGGAGATGCTGCGCGCCAAGGCCCGCTCCCGCGCCTCCTGACCCTCACCCCTGGAAGTTCTCCCACCGGCCCGCCACGACACCGTCAGGCGCGCTGTGGCGAGCCGCGCCGGGCCGCTGTGCGCCCGGCCGGCCCCCGGACCGGGTCAGCGGCGGGTCAGCTCGGTGTCGCCGGCGAGCCGGGCGGCCCGGTCCGCCTCGGCGAGGGCGTCCAGGACGCCGTCCAGCTCCCCGGCGAGCGCCAGGTCGAGGTTGTACGCGGTGTAGCCGATCCGGTGGTCGGTGATCCGGTTCTGCGGGAAGTTGTAGGTGCGGATGCGCTCCGAGCGGTCCACGGTGCGCACCTGCGCCTTACGGGCGTCCGAGGCGGCGGCGTCGGCCTGCTCCTGGGCCACCGCCAGCAGCCGGGCCCGCAGGATGCGCATCGCCTGTTCCCGGTTCTGCAACTGGGACTTCTCGTTCTGGCAGGAGACCACCACGCCGGTGGGCAGGTGGGTGATGCGTACCGCCGAGTCGGTGGTGTTCACCGACTGGCCGCCCGGCCCCGACGAGCGGAACACGTCGATCCGCAGCTCGTTCGGGTCGATGGTGACGTCGACGTCCTCGGCCTCGGGCAGCACCAGGACACCGGCCGCGCTGGTGTGGATGCGGCCCTGCGACTCGGTCACCGGGACCCGCTGCACCCGGTGCACCCCGCCCTCCCACTTCAACCGGGACCAGACGCCGTTGCCGCCGTCCGGGACCCCCTTGGTCTTGATCGCCAGCGAGACGTCCTTGACCCCGCCGAGGTCGGAGTCCTGCGCGTCGATCACCTCGGTCAGCCAGCCGTGCCGCTCGGCGTACCTGGTGTACATCCGCAGCAGGTCCCCGGCGAACAGCGCGGACTCCTCGCCGCCCTCGCCGGCCTTGATCTCGATGATCACGTCCTTGGCGTCGTGCGGGTCGCGGGGGATCAGCAGCTCGGCCAGCCGCTCCTCCAGCGCCGGCAGGGTCGCCGCGATGGAGTCGGCCTCCTCGCTGAACGCCGGGTCCTCGGCGGCCAGCTCGCGGGCCGCCACCAGGTCGGCGCGGGCCTGTTCCAGCTCACCGGCGGCCTTGTGCAGCGGGACCAGCTCGGCGTAGCGGCGACCGACCCGGCGGGCGGTGTTCTGGTCGGCGTGGATGGCCGGGTCGGCCAGCCGCTTCTCCAGCTCGGCGTACTCGTCGAGGAGGGCGGCCAGGCGCTCGCTGCTCATGCGGGGGGTGCTCCTTCGACGGGTCCGGCGGCGGTGGAACGGGACACGGAGGTCACGGGTGGGCGCAACGGACGACGCCCGCGTCCGGCACGGGGCCGGACACGGGCGTCGTCGGTGGAGCTACTTGGCCTTCTTCGCCTGGACCTTGGCGTACTTCTGCTGGAACTTGGCGACCCGGCCCGCGGTGTCGAGGACGCGCTGCTTGCCGGTGTAGAACGGGTGGCAGGCGCTGCAGGTCTCGACGCTGATCGAGCCGCCCTTGGCGGTGCTGCGGGTCGTGAAGGAGTTGCCGCAGGAGCACTTGACCTCGGTCGTCGTGTACTCCGGGTGGATGTTGGGCTTCATGTCGCCTCGGTCCTTTCGTCAGGTGGTCGCCGGGTCGCCGCTGATCCCCCGCCGCCTGGTGCGCGACGGACTCGGGCGTGAACCGGAACCGGTGGCCGATTGACCAGTGTGCCATGGGCGTGAGCCGACCCGACGGGCGGGCCGCACGATCGGTCCGGCAGTGGTAACGCCCGTCCCGCCATCCGCATTCCCGCCGCTCAGGCCCCGCATTCCTCGCCCGGCGGGCGGACCGGGTGGGCTCCTCCCCCAGGTTCAGAAGCCCACCCGGCCGGGCCGCCGGGCGGCGGACGCCTCCCCAGGTTCCCCCGCCGCCCGTCGGTGGCCGGGCCCGGCCCGCTCGGCCGGGACCGGCCCGCCCCCAGTCAACCCGGCCACGTACAGAATTTTCAAGAGCCGCCAGGCCCATCGAAAGAAAAGTCCACAAACGCAATTCCCGGGTACGACGAAGGGCACGGCCGCTGCGGCCGTGCCCTTCGTGGCGGTCTCACCCGGAGCGGGTCACTCCCCCGGTGTCGACTTGGCGATCTGCATCAGGAACTCGATGTTGGTGCGGGACTGCTTGAGCCGGTCGAGCAGCAGGTCCAGCGCCGCCTGCGAGTCCAGCGAGTGCAGCACCTTGCGGAGCTTGTGGATGATGGCCAGTTCCTCCGGCGCGAGCAGGATCTCCTCCTTGCGCGTACCCGAGGCGCTGACGTCCACGGCCGGGAAGGTGCGCTTGTCGGCGATCTTCCGGTCGAGCTTCAGCTCCGCGTTGCCGGTGCCCTTGAACTCCTCGAAGATGACCGTGTCCGCCATCGACCCGGTCTCCACCAGCGCGGTGGCGAGGATGGTCAGCGAGCCGCCGTTCTCGATGTTGCGGGCCGCACCCAGGAACCGCTTCGGCGGGTAGAGCGCCGTCGAGTCGATACCACCGGACATGATCCGGCCGGAGGCCGGCGCCGCCAGGTTGTACGACCGGCCGAGCCGGGTCACCGAGTCGAGCAGCACGACCACGTCGTGCCCCAGCTCGACCAGTCGCTTGGCCCGCTCGATCGCCAGCTCGGCGACCGTGGTGTGGTCCTGCGGCGGACGGTCGAACGTGGCCGCGATGACCTCGCCCTTCACCGACCGCTGCATGTCGGTGACCTCTTCGGGCCGCTCGTCGACAAGGACCACCATCAGGTGGCACTCCGGGTTGTTGTGCGTGATCGCGTTCGCGATCGCCTGGAGCACCATGGTCTTGCCGGCCTTGGGCGGCGACACGATCAGCGCCCGCTGCCCCTTACCCAACGGCATCACCAGGTCGATCACCCGGGTGGTCAGGATGTGCGGCTCGGTCTCCAGCCGCAACCGCTCCTGCGGGTACAGCGGGGTGAGCTTGTAGAACTCGGGACGGCGGCGGGCCTCGTCCGGCTCCATGCCGTTGATGGTGTCCAGCCGCACCAGCGGGTTGTACTTGTCCCGCCGCTGGTCGCCGCCGCCTCCGCTGTCCCGGGCGGCCCGGACCGCGCCGGTGATCGCGTCGCCCCGGCGCAGGCCGTACTTCTTGATCTGCGACATGGAGACGTAGACGTCGTTCGGGCCGGCCAGGTAGCCGGTGGTCCGCACGAAGGCGTAGTTGTCGAGCACGTCGATGATGCCGGCCACCGGGACCAGCACCTCGTCCTCGCCGACCTGCGGCTCCCGGCCACCGCCGGTGTCGTTGCCGCCCTCGGCCCGGTCACCCCGGCCCCGACGACGGTCCCGGAACCGGCTGCGCCGGCCCCGCCGGCCGCCGCCCTCGTCGTCGTCGGAGTCGTCCCGGTTGTCGCGGTTGTCGCGCTGACCACGGTCGCCACCCCGGTCGTTGCGGTCGGCCCGCTCGCCCCGGTCGTTGCGCTCGCTCCGGTCGTTGCGGTCGCCCCGGTCGCTGCGCTCGGTCCGCTCCGCCCGGTCGTTACCGGCCCGCTCGGCCCGCTCGCCCCGGTCGTTGCCCGCGCGCTCGGCCCGGTCGCCACGGCCGGCCCGGTCGTTGTCCGTCCGCTCGGCCCGGTCGTTACCGGTCCGCTCGGTCCCGGTCCGCTCGTTACCGGCCCGCTCGGTCCCGGCGCGCTCGCCACGGTCCCGGCCGGTACGACCCTCGGCCCGCTCGGGACGCTCACCGGCCTCGACCGGCGGCTCCTCGGTACGGGTCTCGACGGGCCGTGCCTCGGCGGCCGGCCGCGACTCGGCGGTGCTGGCCCGGCTGCGCCGGGTCCGGGTCCGACCCTCGGTCTCGGTGGTGGCGGCAGGGGTGGCCGACGCCGGCTCGGCGGCACGCTCCGGGGTCACCTCAGCGTGCACCTCCTCCCGGACGGGAGCAGCCGCAGCCGCCACCTCGGCCCGCGGTCGAGGGGTGCCGGTCGCGGCGCCGCCCTGCTGCCGCTCGGAGATCGCGCTGATCAGCTCGCCCTTGCGCATGCGAGCGGTCCCGGAGATGCCGAGCGACGCGGCCAGGCTCTGCAGCTCCGGCAGCAGCATCGCCGACAGACCGGTACCGCTGCGCCGACGGCGGGCGGGGGCGGCGGTGGTGGCATCGCCAGCGACGTTGGAAACATCCGACGTCACGTCGGTGGTGTCGCTCAATGGATTCCTTCCCTCGATAGGCCGGGACTGCCCGGGATCGACAAGCAAGGTGGCCGGGCGGCCTCGGTGCACCCGCCTCGCATGACGCGTCGCGGGAGTCTGTGGCACAGCAGCCGGGCGGTTTCCCAACTCACCAACGTCGGTGAGCAGGTCTCGCCGTCTGCGGCGACCTGCGGAAACTGCGGTGCGGCGTGGGCCTTGGCAGGGGTGACGGGCTGACCGCCGAGAGCTTCGGGGTGCGCCGACCCGCAGAGAGATCGCGTGCTTCGCGGCTGTGCTGAGTCTAGAGCGTAATCAACTCTTCCGACCTGCGGCAACAGGGTCCCGCTCGGCGTGTCCCAGTCTACCCCGTGCGAGCGTCGCTCCGCGCACCTCTACCGGCAACCGCCAGACTTCCCATTCTGTTCCCGGGTCGAACCCGTCGGGCGGTGCGGTGAACGCCAGCACCGTCGGGCCCGCCCCACTGACCACAGCCGCCACACCGGCCACACGCAACTCGCTGACCAGGGCGGCGGTCTGTGGCATTCCCGCCGCACGGTAGTCCTGGTGCAGCCGGTCGACGGTGGCCGGCAGCAGCAGCTCCGGCGCGGCGGTCACCGCGTGCACCAGCAACGCCGACCGACCCGCGTTCAGCGCCGCGTCCCCGTGCGGCACCGTCGCCGGCAACGCCGCCCGCGCGGTGGCCGTCAGCCCCCGCACGGCCGGCACGAAGACGGTGGGCGAGACCCCGGGCGCGACCGGCAGCGAGACCGCCCGGCCACCGGTCGGCTCCATCCAGGCGATGGTGAACCCGCCGAGCAGGCACGGCGCGACGTTGTCCGGATGCCCCTCGATCTCGGCGGCCAGCCGCAGCACCGCCTCGTCGTCGAGCCGCTGCGCGCCGTCGGCGACCAGCCCCCGGGCCAGCAGCACCCCGGCCACGATCGCCGCCGAAGAGGAACCCAGGCCCCGGGCCTGCGGAATCCGGTTCACGCACTCCAGGGCCAGCCCCGGCGGCTGCGCGCCGAGCAGGTCGAAGGCCGCCCGCATGGCCACGACCACCAGGTGCCGGTCGTCCGGCGGCAGGTCGCCGGCGCCCTCGCCGGTCACCGCCACCCGGACGCCGTCCGGGGTCACCTCGGCGGCCACGTCGTCGTGCAGGGCGAGGGCGAGCCCGAGGGCGTCGAACCCGGGGCCCAGGTTGGCGCTGGTCGCGGGCACCCGCACCCGCACCGGCCCGGAGGTGAAAGTCGTCGGCACGGGATCATGCTAGGGCCCGGGACCGACGGGGACCGCCTCGCCCGGAAGGTGGAACTGGATCAGCTCGGCTAGCCTGACGCCGATCCATCGACCGGTCGGGAGGCGACGTGGCAATGCTCGGTTACCGGCTCACCCAGGTGCTGGGGCACCTACCCATCCTGCTGACCCTGCTGACCGTCCTGGTGCTCGGCGCCACCGCCGGCCGCCGGCTGCCCGGCCGGTCCCGGTCGTTCCTGCTCGCCGGGGCCGTCGTCCTGCTGCTGCTGGAACTGCTCACCACCGCCTGGGTCGCGGCCCTGCCGGACTTGATCCGCTCCGGCGGGATACGGCAGTACCAGATGTGGAGCCTCGCCGTCAGCGCGGTCGGCTGGATCGGCTACCCGATCGGCCTGGGCCTCATCGTCGCCGCCGTCTTCGTCGGCCGCCGCGCCGCGTCCCCGTCCCCCGTGCCCGGTCAGCCGTGGGGCACCTGGACGCCGCCGGCCGGTGGCCCCCCGACCGGGCACCCGGGTGGCCCGCCGCCCGGCTACGCCGCCGGTCAGGCCGCGGAGCACCCGGGTCGGGGCGGGTGGGGCGGGAGCGACCACCCGCCGGCCGCCCCGCCACAGGCCGACCGCGCCGACTGAGCCGGATCGACCGCGCCGCCTCCGGCCGTCAGCGGACGGTCGACGGGTCGCCCCCGGTGGCCGGGTCGGTGAGCGAGAGCCGGCGGGTGGCGATCCGCCAGCCCACCGCGTACACGACGGTGACCAGGCCGCAGCCGGCCAGCACCACCCGCTCGTCGACCCGGTCGACCACACCGGCCACCACCAGCTGACTGACCGAGATGGCCAGGGTCGCCAGCATCATGTCGGTGGCGAACACCCGGCCGCGCAGCCGGTCCGGCACCTCGCCCTGGAGGGCGAAGTTCGACAGGACCCAGTTGCTGCCGCCGCCGAAGTGGGCCACGAAGACCAGCAGCAGCACCAGCGGGAACCAGCTCGCCACCGCCGCGCCCAGGTAGGCCAGCCCGTACAGCGACATCGACAGGGCCAGGCCGGGCAGCAGCCAGGCCCGGTTGGTCAGCACCCGGCTCATCAGGATCGGCCCCACCAGCGCCCCCGCCCCGCGCGCCGCGAAGAGCAGGCCGGTGCCGACCGGCCCCGCCCCGTACACGGCGGCCAGCAGGGGGAAGACGGTCAGCACGCCGTTGCCCAGCCCCACCGCCGACTTCACCGTCACCAGCGCCAGCACCCGGGGCCGGTGCCGGATGTGCCCCAGCGCCTCGCGGATCGCCGTCCAGGTGCGCGGCGTCGACCGGTCGGCCTCCCGGGCGGCCTGCAACGGCCGGCGGATCAGCGCCGCCAGACCCGCCGCCGCCACCAGGCCGACCACCCCCACCCAGAAGCAGGCGTACGGCCCGACGGCCGCGGTCAGCACGCCACCGAGGGACGCCCCGACCACGGTCATCGTCCCCCAGGCGGAGCCGGCGACGGCGTTGCCGACGGCCAGGTCGGCCGGATCGAGCACGTTGGGCAGGGCGGCCTGGGCGGCCGGCGAGTAGAACGCCTTGCCGACCGCCACCGCCGTGATCGCCACCATGGCCAGCCAGGCCGTACCGGCGTTGCGGACACCGAGCAGCAGCAGCACACCGAGCAGCGTCACGCCGTTCGCGGCCATCATGATCTTCCGGCGGTCGAACCGGTCGGCGATGGTCCCGGTGTACGGCAGCAGCAGCGCCAACACCCCGGTGTCCAGCGCCAGCACCAGGGCGCCCCACACCCCGCTGCCGGTCAGCTCCGGCAGCAGCACCAGCAGCGGCACCATGACGAACCAGTCGGCGCCGAAGACCACCAGCTCGGCGAGGAAGAGATTGCGGAAGTCCCGGTTACGGACGAGAACGGAGAGCGGAGAGGACACGTGCCCGGACCCTACCCCCCGGGTCGGGAGCCGATCGGATGGCCCAGCAGCTGGGAGACCGTGACGAAGGTGTACCCCCGGGCCCGCAGGCCGGTGATCATCGAGTCCAGTCCCCGCAACGCCACCTGACGGTTCTCCGGGCCCGCGTCGTGGGCGAGCAGGATGGTGCCCGGCACGACGTCGGACACGATGCGCCGGGCGTGCCCCGCCGGGTCGTCCGGGTACTCCCCCTCCACCATCTGCAACGACCAGAGCACGACCCGGTAGTCGAGGCGTACGGCGGCGTGCAGCACCCCGCCGCCCAGGTGCCCGTACGGGGGCCGGAGCAGCCGGGGCGGCGTTCCGGTGACCTCGGCGATGGCCTCGTGCGACCGGCGCAGGTCGTCGTGCACGTCGGCGGCGGCCAGCCGGGCCAGGTCCCGGTGCCGCCAACTGTGGTTGCCCACCTCGTGCCGGTCCAGCCGCCCCCGGATCAGCCCGGCGTGCCGGCGCACCCGCTCCCCGACCAGGAAGAAGGTCGCCGGCACCGCGTGGCTGTCCAGGGTGTCCAGCACGGTCGGCGTCCACCGCGGCAGCGGGCCGTCGTCGAAGGTCAGCGCGACCAGCGGTCGCGTGGTCGGGGCGTGCCACACCACCTGGAGCCCGCCGGAGCCGACGTCCTGCCGCCGGTTGCCGACGGTGGCGCTGGCCGGGCCGGCGGACAACGGCAGGTGCCGGTCGGCCAGCCAGGCCCCCTGGGACATGCCGGCGGCCCCCAGCGCGACGCCGCCGGCCAGCAGTGCCCCGCCGCTCAGCACCCGTCGCCGGCCCCACCGCCCGCCGCCCGGCCCGGCCGGCTCCGCCCGATCTACGTCCATCACCCAGGGTGGATCGACGCTGACCGACAGTAGAGGAACACAGGGGTGACCGTACCCGGTGAACGGCCGGCTGTCCCGGGCGCGACGCGACGCGCCCCCGGCCCGGTGACCCCGGACCGGGGGCGCGTCGTGGCGCGTCGGCGGCCCTCCCCCGACCCGGTCGCGGCGGGTC
>NZ_JACGMO010000239.1:0-3740 GCF_015354745.1 Micromonospora sp. S-DT3-3-22 | reverse complement strand
ACCTGCCGCAGCTCACCGCGCCCGCCCTCGTCGCCGGGGTCGCCGGGCTCGTCACCCGGGCCGCCGGGCAGGTGGCGCGGCTGCGCACGCTGGCCGCCGTGCTCGACGGCGAGCAGGACAACGCACTGCCGGCGCAGGAGGCCCCGGCCGCGTCGCCGGCGGTCGACCGGCTGCTCTCCGAGGGGCTCGCCGGGCTGATCCAGTACTGCTACAGCGCCGAGGACAGCTCCCTGCGGCTGATCTCCCGCGCGGGTGCCGCGCTCACCGGCACCGACCCGACGCCGGACGCCCGGGGCCAGCTGGACGGTGATCTCGACTGGTTCGACCTGCTGGGGGTGCTGCCGGCCGCGATGTACCGGGCGGTGGCCCCGATCTGCCTGTCCGAGGTCCGCGAGGCGCTGCTGACGTTGCTGGAGGTGTGCGCCCGCTCCGGGCTCCTCGCCCCGGGTAGCCGGCTGCGGCGGGCCACCCTGGTCGCCGACGCCGACCAGCCGGTCGACCAGGTCCGGGGACAGGTGCTGACCGTGGCCGGCCGGCGGCTGCTGGTGCTCGCCGTCGACACCGACGACCGGGAGGTCGACGTGCTCGACTGGACGCCGACCGGACGGTTCTCGGCCGTGCCCGGTTTCCGGATCACCGAGGAGGAGATCCTGGCAACCGGTGACGTCACGTCGCAGCGGCTCGACGAGTTCGTCCGGCTCGCCCGGGTCAACGGGCCGCTGGAGTGGCACCCCGGGTGGGCCCGCACGCTGTCCGAGGCGGCGGGCATGAGCCACGCCGAGGCGGTGCTGCTGCTGGCGGGCCTGCCCCGGCTCACCTGGGAGAAGGCCCCCGCCGAACTGCGGACCATCCTGGAACTGCCCGACCCGGCGGCCGCTGCCGCGGCGGCCCGGTTCTGGGGCACCGGCGGTCGCGGTCGGCAGGCCTTCGCCACCCTCCTCGGACAGCTGATCCCCGAGGACCCGGCGCGGCTGTGGGTCGACGGGCCCCGACAGGATCTGATCGTCGAGGAGTGGGTCCGGCGGCACGGGCCACGGCGACCCGTGCCCGACGACGTGATCGTCGGAGTGGACCGGGCCGAGGTGACCAGCCCGCTGCCGGCCTCGACGGTGGTCCACTGGGTCGCCAACGCGGCCACCGGCCGGTGGCTGGCCGGTGCCGACACCGGCGTCGACGACGACGACGCGTTGATCGCGTTGACCAGGACGCTGCCGTGGCTGGCGTACCACCTGGCCGTCGACGACCCGATCCGGGCGGCGTTGCCGGTCGCCGCCGACCTGGCCCGGCAGCGGTTGACCGACCCCGGGTTCACCGTCGCCGTCGGGCACGTCGACGGCGCCAAGCTGTCGGCGTTCACCGCCGCGTTCGGCCTGCCGGTGACGACCGGCCCGGCCGGCACCGAGGTCGGCCCGGTGCTGGTCCCGCCGGCCGACCGCTGGCACCGGGTCCGGTTGTACCCGTCCCGGCTGTCCGGAACGGACGATCCGGCGCTGGCCGTGCTGCGGGCCCGCCTCGACCACGTCAACGAGCAGCTGCTCGCGGCCCTGCGGGCCCTGGTCGGCGGCCAGCTCACCGAGGTGGTGTCGCACGTCGTCCCGGCGATGGACGACGGCTTCGCGCAGGACCCGACCCGCTCCGACCCCGAACTGGTCGCCACGGTCGCCGCGACGCTCGGGCTGGGCGTCGACGCCGCGGCGCTCTACCTGCAACTGCTCGCCCTGCCCGACCCGACCGACCGCAACGTGGCGCGGTGGACCGGCTGGAAGCCGGCCCGGCTCAAGGCGGCCCGCGCCGAGTTGGCCGCCACCGCGCACGTCGTCGCGGCGAAGCGGCCCCGGGCCGGGCGGTCGCTGTTCCTGCCCGGCGGCTGGTTGGCGCTCAAGGCGCCGCTGCTGCCGCTGGAACGGTGGAAACTCCCGCTGCTGATCGGGGGCGAGGGCGGCGTGACCGCACTGGGCATCGTCTCCCCGGTCGCCCCCGCGCCCCGCCTGTTCGCGCTCGCCTGGGCCCGGCTGCGCGACGGCGACGCACCCCGCTTCGACGATCTTGTTACGGAAGGGCGCCGATGACCACCACGACCACCCCGGCGGCTCGCCAGGTCCAGCCGGCCGAGCACGCGTACGCCGCCGAACTGGCGTTCCTCGCCGCGTACGACGACGGACCCCGGCCGCCGGGCTGGCGGTTGACCCCCCGCGCGGTCGTCACGTTCATCGTCGGCAGCGGCGGCGTCGCACTGGAACTGCCCCGGCAGGCCCGCCGCGACGACCTGCCCCGCACGGCGACCGTGACCACCAAGTTCGTCGGGGAACGGGCGCTGGTCGAACGCTGCGTGGTCACCCTCGCCGGGGAACGGGGCCTGCTGCTCGTCGGTGAACCGGGCACCGCGAAGTCGATGCTGTCGGAGCTGCTGTCCGCCGCGATCTGCGGCAGCAGCGAACTGGTCGTGCAGGGCACCGCCGGCACCACCGAGGACCAGCTCCGCTACGGCTGGAACTACGCCCTGCTGCTGGCGCACGGGCCGAGCGCCGCCGCGCTGGTGCCCTCGCCGATCCTGTCCGCGATGCGCACCGGCGCGGTGGCCCGGGTGGAGGAGATCACCCGCTGCCTGCCGGAGGTCCAGGACGCCCTGGTGTCCATCCTGTCCGACCGGCGGATCGCGGTGCCCGAACTGTCCGGCACCGCCGACGCCACCGTCCCCGCCGCGCCCGGGTTCACCCTCATCGCGACCGCCAACCTGCGCGACCGGGGGGTGTCGGAGATGTCGGCGGCGCTCAAACGCCGGTTCAACTTCGAGACCGTCGGCCCGATCGGCGACCTGGCCCAGGAGATCGCCCTGGTGCAGCGGCAGGCCCGCGCCACGCTGGAACGGGTGCGCGCCCCGTTCGCCGTCGACGACGCCGTGCTGGAGGCGCTGGTCACCGCGTTCCGCGACCTGCGGGCCGGCCAGTCGGTGGAGGGTTGGGAGGTGGAGCGGCCGTCCACCGTGATGAGCACCGCCGAGGCGGTGGCGGTCGCGTCGTCGCTGGCGCTGGCGGCGGCCTACTTCCCCGGCGACCGGGACGTGGTGTCGCTGCTGCCGGGGCACCTGCTCGGCGTGGTCCGCAAGGACGACCCGGCCGACGGGGCCAAGCTGCTCGGCTACTGGGACGGCGCGGTCCGGCGGCGGGCCGAGGACGGCGCGCGCCTGTGGCGGCGGCTGTGGGAACTGCGCGATGTCCTCACCGACTGACCCGACCGCTCCCGCCACCGGGGTGCCGACGCCGGTCGACCCCACGGTCGCGGTCGCCGCGCTGGCCGGGCACCGCCGGCCGTACCTGATCGGGGTACGGCACCACTCGCCCGCGCTGGCGGTGGCCCTGCCCCGGCTGCTGGCCGGGTACCGACCCGAGGTGCTGCTCCTGGAACTCCCGCCGGAGCTGGGGCAATGGCTGCCGTGGCTCGCCGACCCGGCCACCACCGCCCCGGTGGCGCTGGCCGGGGTCCTCGGCGACGGCGGCGGGCCGGCGTTCTACCCGTTCGCCGACTTCTCCCCGGAACTGGTCGCGGTGCGCTGGGCCGCCCGCAACGGGGTCCCGGTCGTACCGTGTGACCTGCCGCTGACCGACCCGGCCTGGCGGGAGCGCGAACCGGGTGCCGCACCGACGCCGGGCCGGTCGTTCGCCGACGCGCTGCGCGCCGCCGGCAGCGGGCGGGCCGACGAGGACCTGTGGGACCGGTCGGTCGAGGCCCGCGCCCCGGGC
>NZ_JACGMO010000238.1:0-3881 GCF_015354745.1 Micromonospora sp. S-DT3-3-22 | reverse complement strand
CGGGAGCCGCCCGTGCGGGCCGCCGGGACACGCCCCGCCCCGGCGGGCTGTACCCGCCCGGTCAGCTCCACCCGCGCCCGGCCGGCCAGCGTCCGGATCTCGCTGGTCAGCGGCACCGCGCCCAGGCTCGACGCCATCTCGTGGGCCTGCCGCAGCAGGGTGGTCGCCGTGCTGCTGCGGCTGCGCCGGGCCAGCAACGCCTCGGCCTGCCGCAGCCGGGAGTAGGCCGCCGGGTAGGGGTGGTTCCGCTTGTCCCACTCGGCCGCCGACCGGGCCCAGGCCTCCGGGTCGCCCCGGCCGTCGAGGCGGGTCAGCTCGGCCGTGCACAACGCCAGGAAGCCGTCGGCGTTGACCCGCACCGGCCCGGCGGCCGTCGCGCTCTTGGCCGCCACCCGGTCGACCGCGTCGCGCAGCCGGCGGACCGCCGTCTCGTCGACCGCCACGGTACGGCTCGCGTGCGCCTCCGCCTCCGCGCGCAGCCCGTGCCAGGCCAGCGTGCCCAGCAGCACCACGTCGTCGGAACGGCTCTCGGTCAGGCCCCGCTGCACGGCCTGCCGGGCCACGTCGTGCCGGCCCTGCCACATCGCCAGCCCGGCCCGCAGGATCAGCATCGGCAGCACGTGCCGGGGCGCGCCACCGCCGGCGAGCATCGTCGCCACCGCCTCCAGGTCCCGGTCGGACGCCTCGACGTCGCCGTACCCGACGGAGAGCCGGCAGCGGGCCAGCAGCAGCTCGACCGCGTCGGCGCCGGACGGGCGGTGCCGCAGCGCCGCCGCGACCACCTTCTCCGCCTCCGCCCACTGGCCGACCCGGAACAGCCCGTTGGTGGCGATCGCCAGCAACCGGGTCTCGTAGGTGCGGCCCAGGCCCAGCTCGGCGACCCGCTCGGCACCCCGGCGGGCCACCACCACCCCCTCCTCCAGGATGTTCAGCGGCCCGGTCAGCAGCTCCGCCAGGTGCAGGTACGCGCAGGCCACGTCCTCCGGGCCGCCGGAGCGTTCGGCGGTCTCCAGGGCCCGGCGCACCACGGCCAGGCCGGCGTCCGGGTCCTCCAGGAACGCCTCGCTGAAGCCCAGCGCGGAGCTGGCCAGCACCACCTCCGTGGTGCTGCCGTCGACCGACGCGGCCAGTTCCAGGGCCTCCCGGGCGCGCTGCCCGGCGTCGGCGTACCGGCCCAGGTGCAGCAGCAGCTCGGCCAGCCGGGCGGCGGCGTTGGCCCGTTCCCGGGCGGTGCACTCGGCGGCCTCCAGCACGCTGCGGTACTCCGCCTCGGCGGGGGCGGACCGGCCGGCGGCGGCCAGGTAACGGGCCCGTTGGATACGCACCGCGCAGGACGGGTCGAGCGGCTCGCCCCCGGTCCGCTCGGCCAGCAGGGACAACGCGCGGGCGTGCTCGCCGCTCTTGTGGGCGGCCTCGGCGGCCCGCTCCAGCAGCACCGCCCGGTCCACCTCGGGCGGGGCGTCCACCGGGCCGGTGACCGGCGTCGCGGCCAGCTGCAACGCCGCCGTCCAGTGCCGGTGCGCCTCGGCGAAACCGTGCAGCCGTTCGGCCTCCCGGGCGGCGGCCATCGCCGCCGGCAGGGCCCGACCGGGTTCACCGGCCAGCCGCCAGTGGTGGGCCAGCCGGGCCTGGTGCAGCTCCGCCGGGACCCGGGTGAGCGCCTCGGCGTAGCGGCGGTGCAGGCCGGCGCGTTCCGCCGGGAGCAGTTCGTGGGCGAGCACCTCGGCGACCAGCCGGTGCCGCAGCCGGTAGCCGTCGTCCGCGCCGACGAGCAGCCGGTGGGCGACGGCCTCACGCAGCGCCTCGATGAGTTCCGCCTCGGGCAGGCCGAGCACCTCGGCCAGCAGCCAGTGCTCGACCGGTTCGACGCCCGCCGCCACCGCGTGCACCGCGGCGTGCGCGTGCCGGGGCAGCGCGTCCACCCGGGACAGGAAGATCTCGCGCAGCGTGTCGGACAGCCCGTCGCGGCCGTCGCGCAGGTCACGGGCCAGTTCCTCGACCACGAACGGGTTGCCGCCGCTGCGCTGCCAGACCTGGTCGGCGGCCTCCGGGGCGAGCGGCGCGCCGACGATCTCGGCGGCCAGCAGGTCGGTGCCGGTCCGGTCGAGGGGCCCCAGGTCGAGCACCCGCACCGACCGCAGCCGACGCAGCTCGGTGAGCACCCGGCGCAGCGGGTGGGCCCCCTGCAACGACTCGGCCCGGACCGCCGCCAGCACCGACAGTTGCAGGTCACCCAGGCCGGCGAGCAGATAGAGCAGGAGTTGCCGGGTGGTCCGGTCCACCCACTGCAGGTCGTCGAGGACGAGCACCAGCGGACGGCCCTCGGCGATCAGGCTCAGCCCCCGGGAGACCCGTTCCAGCAGCGCCCCGGCGCTGTCCGCGCCGCCGCTGTCCTCGGCGAACGTCCGCAGCAGACCCCGTACCGCCGACGAGGTGCGGGCCTGACCGGCGGTGAGGTCGGCGTCGAAGCGGCGTAACGCCTGGAGCACCGGGTGCAGCGGGGAGGCGTCGCCGATGTCCAGGCAGGAGCCGGTGAGCACCACCGCTCCCGCGTCCCGCAGCCGCGCCGCAGCCTCGGTGAGCAGCCGGGTCTTGCCCACCCCGCTCTCACCGGTGACGAAGACGGCGGCGGTCTGCCCGGGGCCGATCCCGTCGTGGAGCGCGGCGCGCAGCACCGCCAGCTGGTCGGCGCGGCCGACGAGCGGTGCGGTGTCCACATCGCTGGCCATGTCCGCAGCCTAGTCACAGGTCCCCGCACCGTTCTACGGGCTTGATCCGGCATTGGTACCTCTCGCGTCGACATTGCGACTAAAGGTGGCGACCGACCGACATACGTCGTTCGGCAGATCCCCCGTCAGCCCGGTGGTGACAGTCTCCGATCGTCGTCAGAGGCAGCACCGCGCAGGAAAGGGGTGGGTGGAATGCCACTGTCCACGATCGGTACCGGTCGGGAAGACGCCACCACGACGCCCTGGCCGGTGCCGCAGGAACGGCGTACGCTGACCGTCCTTTTCGCCGACATCGTCGGGTCGACCGCGTTGACCGAACGGCTCGACCCCGAGGACGTCCGGGCGGTGCAGTTCGCCTACTTCGACACCGTCGCCGGGGTGCTGCGCCGCTGGCAGGGCACGGTGGAGAAGTACGTCGGCGACGCGGTGATGGCGCTGTTCGGGGCGCGTACCTCCGACGGGTTGGACGGCTACCGGGCGGTGCGGGCGGCCCTGGAGATCCAGGCCGCGCTGGACCGGCGGACGCTGCCCGGCGGGGTGACGCTGCGGGTCCGGGTCGGCGTCGCCACCGGCGAGGCGGTGGTCGACCTGGCCGCCGCCCGCGACGGCGGGCACGGCATGGCCTCCGGCGCGGTCCTCACCACCGCCGCCCGCATCCAGGAGTACGCCCCGGCGGGCGGCGTGGTCGTCTGCGCGGCCACCCACCGGGCCACCGCCGGCCTGATCGACCAGCACGCCCTCGCCCCGGCCAGCCTCGCCGGCAAGGCGCTGCCGGTGGACGTCTGGCGGGTCACCCGCCCGACCCGCCACCGGCCGGCCCGGCACGACGGCCCGCTGATCGGTCGACGCCGGGAGGTCGCCACCGCCCTGGACCAGCTCACCCGGGCGGTCCGGGAGCATCGTCCACGGTGGGTGGCCGTCACCGGCCCGGACGGGATCGGCCGCAGCCGGCTGCTGGCCGAGTTGCGCCACCGGCTGCCCGAGGTCGACGGCCGGTCGGTGCGCTGGGCGGTGGCGCACTGCCCGCCGTACCCGGAGCAGGTGTTCGGGCCGGTCGCGGAGCTGCTGCGGGACCTGGCGGGGCTGCCCGTCGGCGGCCCGACGGGCGTGGTCCGCCCCCGGCTGGCCGCCCTGGTCGACGGGCTGGTCCCG
>NZ_JACGMO010000237.1:0-3788 GCF_015354745.1 Micromonospora sp. S-DT3-3-22 | reverse complement strand
TGCGCCGACGCCGGTCACCGATCCAGCTCCGGTCACCGCGCCGACGCCGGCTGCCGCACCGACGACGGCCGGGCCGGTTCCGGCGGCCGGGGTGGTTGGCCGGTCGTCCGGGGCGTCGGACCCGGGGACGGCGGGCAGGGTGACCGTCGGGGCGAGCATCGTGGCGGCCTGCGGGTCACCCGGCAGCAACTGGTCGCGCAGGGCGGTGGCGACCTGGTGCGCGGTCGGCCGTTCGTGCGGGTCCCGGGCCAGGCAGCGCAGGCAGACGTCGACCACCACCGGGGGCAGCCCCGGTACGCCGTCCAGCACCGGCGGTCGCTCGTCGGCGATCGCGGCGGCGAGCTGCTCCCAGGTCTCCGCCGGGTACGGCGGCTGGCCGGTCAGCGTCTCGTAGAGCAGCACGCCAAGGGAGTAGACGTCGGTCGACGGCTGGGCCGGCGCACCGTCCAACCGTTCCGGCGCGACGTACGCCGGGGTGCCGAAGGTGCCGCCGTCCTCGTCGTCGTCGGGGGTGCCGACCTGGGTGGCGATGCCGAAGTCGAGCACCTTCGCGCCGATCCGGGTCATCATCACGTTCGCCGGGGTGATGTCCCGGTGCACGATGCCGAGCCGGTGCGCCGCCGCCAGCGCCTCGGCCACCTGGGCGCCCACCTCGACCGCCTCCGGCCAGGGCAGTGGCCCCTCGCTCAGCCGGTGCTCCAGCTCCTCGCCGGTGAGCAGCTCCATCACCACGAACGAGGTGATCTCGCCGTCCGGGGCGAGCGCCTCGCCGTAGTCGTGCACGGCGGTCACGTGCGGGTGGACCAGTTGGGCGGCCGAGCGCGCCTCCTCGCGCACCATGTCCCGGAACCGGGCGTCGGCGGCCAGCGACGGCGCGAGCACCTTGACCGCGACGACCCGGTCGAGCACCTCGTCGCGGGCCCGCCAGATCACCGACATCCCGCCGGCCCCGATCCTGTCGAGTAGCCGGTACCTGCGGGCCAGCAACCTACCGGCGTTCAGGGCTGCCATCAGTGTTCGCACCTGCCTGGGGTTCGGGGTGGTGTCAGGTTGCGGGAATGTGTCCCCCCTGTCAACGGTTGTCCAGTTGCCCGATGACCCTCCGCAGTGGCGGGTTCGCCCACCGCCACCGGTCCGGAACGCGCGGCGGTGACCAGCGGCTGCGGCACGGCCACGGGCGGTGGCGTGCCAGGATGAACGGCATGAGTGGCGGTCCGGTGGCGTTCGTGCTCGGCGGCGGGGGAGTGCTCGGCGCGGTCGAGGTGGGGATGCTGCGTGCCCTGTTCCGGGCCCGGATCCGCCCCGACGTCGTGCTCGGCACCTCGATCGGCGCGGTCAACGGCGCGCTGGTCGCCGCCGACCCGTCCGAGGCGGTCACCGACCGGCTGGTCCGGCTCTGGGCCTCCCCGGAGGCGAGCGAGGTGTACGGCGACTCGGTCGCCCGGCAGTTGCGCCGCTTCGCCGCCCGTACCCACCTGCACTCGCCCCGGCCGCTGCGCAAGCTGCTGGAGGGGGAGTTGGGGGCGGACACCACCTTCGCCGACCTGAAGGTGCCGTTCCGCTGCTGCGCGGCCAACATCGAGCGGGCCGCCGAACACTGGTTCCACACCGGACCACTGGTGCCGGCGGTGCTCGCCTCCGCCTCCGTACCGGGGCTGCTGCCGCCGGCACAGATCGACGGCCAGCACTACATAGACGGCGGGATCGTCAACTCGATCCCGATCGGCGAGGCGGTCGCCGTCGGCGCGACGCAGATCTTCGTCCTCCAGGTGGGGCGGATCGAACGGGAGCTGACGCCGCCCCGCCGGCCGTGGGAGATCGCCCAGGTCGCGTTCGAGATCGCCCGCCGGCACCGGTTCGCCCGGGAGATGGCCGCCCTGCCCGGCGGGGTACGGGTGCACGTGCTGCCGACCGGCGGGCTGGAACCGCGCGACGACAGCCCGTGGGCGTACCGGGACATGGCGGCGGTGGGGCGGCGGATCAGCCGCGCCTACACCGCCTCCCGGCACTACCTGGCGAGCCTGGACCGCTGATGCCGCTGCCCCCTCGGTGGGTACGCCGGCTGCTGTTCGCGCCCGGGGTGATCCTGCTCGCGTTCACGGTGCTGACCACGGTGCCGGTCTGGGCGCTGCTCGCGCTGGCCGCGTCGCCGTTCGTGCCGGGCCGGCTGCGCCCGCTGCGGCTGCTCTGGATCGGCTGTGTCTACCTGGTCTGGGACGCCGCCGCGCTGGTCGCCCTGTTCGTGCTCTGGCTGGCCTCCGGGTTCGGCCGGTGGAAGCGCACGCCGGCCTTCCAACGGGCGCACTACGTGCTCGCCGGTTGGTTCCTGCGGGTGCTGTTCTGGCAGGCCCGCTGGACGCTGCGGCTGAGCATCGACGTGGTCGGCACCGACCCGGACACCGCCCTGCCGGGCCGGCCGGAACTGGTGCTCTGCCGGCACGCCGGCCCGGGTGACTCGTTCATCCTGATCCACTCCCTGGTCAACTGGTTCCAGCGGGAGCCCCGGATCGTGCTCAAGGAGGCGCTCCAGTGGGACCCGGCGATCGACGTGCTGCTCAACCGCCTGCCCAACCGGTTCATCGCCCCCGGTGACGGGCGGGGGTCGGCGGTCCGGCAGATCGGTCACCTGGCCACCGGGCTGGACGACGACGACGCCTTCGTGATCTTCCCGGAGGGCGGCAACTTCACCCCCGGCCGGCGGCTGCGGGCCATCGCCAAGCTGCGCGCGCTCGGCCTGGAACGGATGGCGGTCCGCGCCGAGCGGATGCAGCACGTGCTCGCCCCGCAGCCCGGTGGGGTGCTCGCCGCCCTGGACGCCGCGCCGGAGGCCGGCGTGATCTTCGTGGCGCACACCGGTCTGGACCGGATGCTCACCGTCGCCGACGTGTGGCGCGAACTGCCGATGGACAAACGGATCGTGATGCGGTTCTGGTCCGTGCCGCCCGAGGACGTCCCGACCGGCCGGCAGGAGCGGATCGACTGGCTGTTCGACTGGTGGGACCGGATCGACAGCTGGATCGCCGACAACCGGGACAGCGTGACGGCCCGGTGAACGTACCGTGACGGTCGACCGGTTCACTGCCGTTCCCGCGTAAGGTGCGCAGGTGGACCAGATCTGCGTGGTGACGACGGTGGTGGACTCGCGCTCCGTCGCGGACCTGATGGCGGCCGCCGCGGTGGCCGGGCGACTGGCCGCCTGCGCCCAGGTCGGCGGCCAGGTCGACAGCACGTACTGGTGGCGGGCCGGGGTGGAGACCAGCACCGAGTGGTCGGTGCAGTTCAAGACCGCCCCCGACCGGGCCACGGCGCTGGTCGCCCAGATCCGGGCCAACCATCCGTACGAGGTGCCCGAGATCCTGGTCACCCAGGCCCGCAGCGGCGACCCGGCGTACGCCGCCTGGGTGCACGAGAACACCCGTACCTAGGTACGGGCACTCTGGCCTCCGGTTGCCGCCCACCGGCAGGATGGCCGGGTGCAGAACACCGGTTACCCCTGCCCCCGCTGCGGAGCACCCGCCGAGCTGACCCGTGGGTGCGCCGGCTGCGGGCTCGGG
The DNA here is from genome assembly GCF_015354745.1 of Micromonospora sp. S-DT3-3-22. Lineage (NCBI taxonomy): Bacteria > Bacillati > Actinomycetota > Actinomycetes > Micromonosporales > Micromonosporaceae > Micromonospora > Micromonospora sp. S-DT3-3-22. The sequence continues at coordinate 234 of NZ_JACGMO010000237.1, read as the reverse complement.
CCGTACCCGCCCGCCGCCGAGGTGGTCCGGTTGGACCGGGAGATCGTCGCCCTCGGCCGGGAGGTCGAGCGGGCCCGGCAGGCGTACCAGGGGCTCGGCTCCCGACTGCTCGCGGCGCAGCGCCGACGGGCGGAGCTGGCGGCCCGTATCCGCCGGGAGATCCCCGCGCCGGTCCCGGTCGGCGCGGCGGTCCGTCCACCCGCGCCGGCCGCACCTCCCGCCACGCCGGCCGCA